>JABFSP010000299.1 GCA_013140565.1 Ignavibacteria bacterium | reverse complement strand
GAAAATACATTTCTTAATCTTCAGCAGTATTTATTCATTACTTCAAAACAGCTTACCAAAATTTTTTATTACACAAAAGTTACTCCGCACCAGGTTATATTCCTATCGTTGATTTTCGGAATTGCGGCTTCTTACCTGATAATTCAGCCCGAAAAATTGTATGCAGTAATTGGCGCAATACTTTTGTTTTACAAGAATGTACTAGATAAAGTCGACGGCTCGCTTGCGCGCGCAAAAGGACTCGATTCACGCCGCGGAAGATTTTATGATTCGATCTCAGATTTCATTGTAACTTTCACCAGCTTTACCGCTATATCATATAGCCTGTTTCTGCAATACAATTCTATTTATGCTTTTATACCTGGATATGCAGCCATGATTTTTTCAATGCTGCAATGTTCATATTTCATTTATTACCAGGTATCGTTCATCAAATCAACAGGCAAAAATACTGTTAACCGTATTCTTGAAAATGTAACTGATGAAGATAAACTTAAGCAGGATAAATTGACGACTTTCCTTCAGCGGATATTCATTCTCATTTATGGCTGGCAAGATAAGTTATTTTATTTAATTGATAAGAGGCTTATATCCGGATTCAGCGGTGATGAGATTAAACTGCACGCATGGTACCAAAACAAACCTTTCCTTACAATCGCAAGCTCACTTTCAATAGGCACACATATTCTCCTCATATCCATTTCAGCCGTAATTGGCAGGTTTGACTACTATATATTTGTGAATTTAATATTGATGAACTTATTGCTAATTTTAAGTGTTGTATTTCATTACATATCAACTGTAAATAAACTAAAAACATAAATTTTGTTCTACATCACCCGCAAATTCCATTTTTCGGCATCACACAGGGTATACGACCCCAAGCTGAGCGATGAAGAAAACTTCAAGCGCTACGGTAAGTGTTCAAATCCAAACGGGCACGGGCATAATTATGAAATGGATGTTACCGTTGCAGGTGAAGTTGACCCTGAGGTTGGATATGTAATGGACCTGACTGAGCTGAAAATGCTTGTTGAAAAAGTAATAATAAATAAAGTGGATCATAAGAACCTGAATCTTGATGTTGATTTCATGAGCGGAGTGCTTCCTTCCACTGAAAATATCGCATTTTCATTCTGGAACCAGATCGAAGGGAAGATCAATGCACCCGGAAGGAAATTGTATTCCATTAAGGTTAGGGAAACCATCAACAATTCCGTTGAGTACAAAGGAAATAACTGAAAATATTTAAGAGTTTAACAAACTAATAATGGCTGATAAAAAAAGAAATAACGGCATAACCCAGGATGATGATAACAATATCATCAGGGTAGATTATTCGGATGAATCGATAAAGAAGCTTGAAGAAAGCGTTGTTAATATACTTGCTGAAATTGGCGAAGACCCCAAACGTGAAGGATTAATAAGAACCCCGAACCGCGTAGCTAAGGCTTATAAATTTTTGACCAAAGGATACAGCGAAGATATTGAAAAACTTTTGAACAATGCGATATTCAACGAGCATTACGATGAGATGGTTATTGTTAAGGATATCGATTTCTATAGTCTTTGCGAACATCATCTGCTGCCTTTTTTCGGGAAGTGCCATATAGCGTATATACCAAACGGTAAAATTGTGGGCTTAAGCAAGCTTCCCAGGATGGTTGAAATGTTCAGTCGCCGCCTGCAGGTGCAGGAGCGCATGACACGCGAAATAGGGGATATGATAAATAAGGTACTTGAACCCAAAGGCGTAGCCGTTGTAACCGAAGCCTCACATTTATGTATGATGATGCGCGGCGTTGAAAAGCAGAATTCCGTTGCAACCGCATCTGCGATGCTTGGCAGATTCAAATCAGATGAAAAGACAAGAACAGAATTTTTGAAACTGATAGGGAAGTAGGAAATTTTGGAGTGCACTGACTGTGTCAGTGCTGCATTACAACCAATTATTTGTTAACCACAAACGAAATAAAACAATTCGCTTCGCTCAAGCAGAAAAAATTCAGGCTTGAGCATGGCAAGTATTTGATTGAAGGATTTCACCTGATCGAAGAATGCCTCAGCTCGCCGCATGAGCTGGAATATATTATTCTGCGAAATGATGTTGACTTGCAGGGTCACACAGCAATACTCGAAAAGATTGCGCAGAATAAAACCATAGTCGAGCCCCTGCCCGAAAAATTATTCAATAAGCTTGTTGATACAGAATCCTCGCAGGGAATTGTGGGAGTTGTGAACCGCCCTGAGATTAATAAAACAACTTCACAATGTGACCTGATAATTGCGCTTGATAAGGTCAGCGACCCGGGTAATTTAGGTACAATAATCCGCACTGCTTACTGGTTTGGCGTGGATCAGATCCTGCTTAGCGAAGGCTGCGCCGACCCGTATAATCCCAAAGTAGTACGTTCAACCCAGGGCGGAATTTTCCATACCAATATTACAGAAGATGCTGAACTTGCAGCTGAGCTGAAAAAGCTTGAATCAAAAGGGTATTCAGTTTACCTGTTTACACTTGATGCGGAAATGTCATTATCGCAAGTCACTCAATCAGCGAAATCTGATAAATCAGTGATCGTGTTTGGAAGCGAAGCTCACGGTATTTCAAAAGAAATCATAGGGCAGGGATTTGAGAAAGTGAAAATTGTAGGATATTCAGCAAGTGAATCGCTAAACGTGGCAATTTCTGCGGGAATAGCGCTGTATGAATTCAAACAGATTGCAATAGAAAAATAGAACAATACTTTTAGAAAAATAGCTCTTACCCCGTTGTTGTTGTTTTCACCAACAACGAAATCTACTTAATAATAACCATCTTCTTTGTATCACTATACCCATCGGCTTCCAGCCTGTAATAATACACACCGCTTGGCAGGTTTGTTGCATCAAACTGAGTTTCATATGTATTTGCCTGCCGGTAACCGTCAACCAGAACAACCGCTTCTTTGCCAAGCTCATCGTAAACCGTTAGTTTAACATTTCCATTTTCAGGTAAGCCATATTTTATTTTGGTTACGGGATTGAAAGGGTTGGGGTAATTTTGGTAAAGTAAGTAGGTATTGGGGATTTCTACAGTTTGTATTCCACCTGTCGGGCAAGTAAAAGTGAGTATCACGCACCAGCCAGTTAATGAGCCGGTATCTCCCGTAGCTGTATCAGAAATTTCGATTTTCCAGACTCCATCTGTTATCACACCGTTGAAAGGTAAAAGTGGATTAGAGGGTCTGTATGTTCCGGTAAAAGGCGGCGTACCTGAGGCAAGCGGTATTGACGCTGAATCATCAAGAATCGTGTTAATGAAATTATCACCTGAGCCTCCTACATGGTCAACAAGCAATGACCCAACGCCGGATTTTCTTAAATACAGTCTAATATCCGAAATCCAAGTATGAATGATGTTTGAAATTTTGAAGTTCACATCATTTACAATGCACCCGTTTCCTAAAAAAACGATAATTGAATCTCTTGCAGTTGAGTGATTAACTATGGGTACATTGATGCCGGACCTGCACAAACTTTGCTGTATACTTTGTGATTGTATTGCATTAGCAAACAGTAAAGTAAAAACAAAACAAAATGTAATCTGTAAGATTTTCCTATTCATAATTCCATTTATTTAATTATAACCATTTTCTTTGTTTCAGCAAATTCATTTGTTTCAAGCTTATAATAATACACACCGCTTGGCAGATTAGTAGCATCAAAGACAGCTTCATACATATTTGCCTGCCTGTAACCATCCACCAGAACAGAGACTTCTTTACCAAGCTCATCATACACTGTTAATTTTACATACCCGTTCTTTGGCAATCCATATTTGATTTTGGTCACGGGATTGAACGGGTTTGGATAGTTTTGGTAAAGCCTGTAGGTATTAGGAATTTCAACAGTTTCATTAATCCCATCTATGAATCCAAATTTTATTACCAAACACCAGTTCTTCAGAAGCCCGGTATCGCCTGTTGCGTTATCAGTAATTGAAAGAACCCAAAAGCCATTGGCAGAATTACTGTTAAACGCATTCAGCGGCTGATTAGGTCTGTAAGAACCTGTGAAGGGTGCAGCTGCGCTGTCAATACTAATCAAAGCAGAATCATTTAATAATGTTCCCACAAAGTTATCACCGGAACCACCTGTATTATTAAACAGTCTAACGGTAGTATTGTTTTTTCTCAGCTCAATTTTAAGATCACTGACCCAGGTATGCAGAAGGGTATCAATTCTGACGTTTACATCTAATACGTTATTTAAAGCTACATTAACTAAAATTGAATCACGTACAGTGCCATTATCTATCACAGGTAAATTTATCCCGTTTCTGCAAAATGTCTGTAGTGGCTGAGCAATTACCAAACTTTCCAAAAAGAAGAAAAGAAGTAGCAAGTAAGCAAGATTTGTTTTCATAATTTCCCCCGCTGTTGATGCATTGACTGACCCGGCAGTTCGGCAACAACTAAACTTATTTTATTATAACCATCTTCTTTGTATCACTGAATCCATCTGCAACCACTTTATAATAATACACACCGCTCGGAAGATTCGAAGCATCAAAGACAGCTTCATACGTATTTGCCTGCGCGTAACCATCAGTCAAAACAGCGACCTCTTTGCCAAGCTCATCGTAAACCGTTAGTTTAACATTTCCATTTTTCGGTAAGCCGTATTTTATTTTGGTTACGGGATTGAACGGGTTTGGATAGTTTTGGTAAAGCCAGTAGGTATTAGGAATTTCCACCGTTTGAATCCCGCCGGTGGGGCAGGTGAAAGTTAACATAATACACCATGCATGGAGTGAGCCCGTATCACCTGAAGCACCGGTATCAGTTACTGCTAATCGCCAATATCCATCCGAAGTAATACCGTTAAATACATTTAATGGAAATGAAGGTATGTATGTACCTGTAAACGGAGCCGTACCGGAAGAAAGAGGAATCAAGGCCGAATCGTTTAAAACAGTATTTATAAAATTATCTCCTGAACTGCCTACAAAATTGACAATCATTGCGCCAGTATTTCCTTTACGTAAATATATCCTTAAGTCAGAAACCCATGTGTGGCTTATGTTTGTCAGTATCGCATTAACATCATTTACTATACAGCCATCACCAAGAAATACATTTACTGAATCTCTTGCAGTTGAATGATCATTTACGGGAATATTAAGTCCTGTTCTGCAAAAACCTTGCTGTATATTTTGAGCCAAAAAAACTTCAGAGCCCAGAATGAAAACAATAAGACAAATTGCAACATGTAACATTGTCTTTCCCATTATGTATTTACTTAACTATAACCATCTTCTTTGTATCACTGAATCCATCTGCTTCCAGTTTATAATAATACACACCGCTTGGCAGATTAGTGGCATCAAAGACAGCTTCATACGTATTTGCTTCACGGTAACCATCAGCCAAAACAGCGACTTCTTTACCAAGCTCATCGTAAATCGTTAGCTTAACAGTACCATTTTTCGGTAAGCCGTATCTTATTTTGGTAACGGGATTAAACGGATTCGGATAGTTTTGATAAAGCATGTAGGTATTTGGAATCTCGACCGTTTGAATGCCGCCAGTTGGACAAGTATAAGTAAGCTGCACACACCAGCCATTTAGAGTCCCAAAATCCCCGGAGGTAGTATCCAATATTGTTAATCTCCAGTAACCATCTGTCCCAAGTCCGTTAAATGGTGCAAGCGCCTGGAATGGCCTGAAATTACCTGTAAACGGAGCTGTGCCGGATGCTATTGGTATAAGTGCAGAATCATCAAGATTTGTATTGACGAAATTATCGCCGGAACCCCCCACGTAATTGATCAGCATTGCTCCCGTCGAGCCTTTATGTAGGTAAAATCTCAGGTCAGAATCCCATGTATGAGTTACATTTACAATTTTTAAATTAACGTCTGTCACAACACAACTGTTACCCAATGATACCAATACGGAATCTCTTGTGTAAGCAAACTGATTAATATAAATATTAACGCTCCGGCAAAAAGATTGTTGCACGCCCTGTGAAAGTGAATTGAAAGAAATGACGAGAAGCAGTAAAGCAAAGAAGTAATTTTTTGTTTTCATTTTCATGCTTTTTAGGTTTATAATGAATGAAGTATCCATAACATAATAAAACCGTTTTGTTAAATCAATGTAAAACCATTTTGTTAAAACCCATTAGTTAACTTATTACCGTTACATTAATCTTGCTAATTTCCAAAAAATTAGATAATTTGTAGTGATAATAAGTAATTAAGTTAGAAAAGCTATCCAATCACTAATTGAAAATATTAGCTTTTTCAGACTAATGCCGAAAAAATTTGGTACAACTTTCTATTTTTCAGTAACCCTGCTTCTTTTATTTACACTTCAAATAAATATCTATTCGCAAAAAATTCAGGTTGATGAAGGTGAATCACCCGAGTACTATGCCAATATCGTAAAACTCTATGCGCCCAGCGAAGATGCTTTTATTGCCCTGCAGTATCTTGCCGCTCCTTCTTTGTTTAAACATGACTGGAAGAAAGCTATCAAGATTTACGAGGATAATAAATTTAAATTCCTTGGACTAGATGAAAGAATTGATAAGATAATTTCTATACTAAACGATTCCGCCAAAAATATAAAGCTATACAACATGGGCGGAAATATTAATTCCCTTGGTAAGGAGTATAGCCCCGTAATATCGCCTGACGGCAAAAAAATATATTTCACCGGACGTGACAGGGAAGATAATGTTGGCGGTGAGGATATTTTTATTTCGCAATACATTAACAACAGATGGATAATCGCCAAACCGCTCATTGGCAAGATAAATACAGAAAGCAATGAATACATTAACAGCATTTCCGCTGACGGTAATATTCTTGTGTTATTTGGCAACTACCTGAACGCACTCGGACGCGGCGATAACTTCTACACCGAAAAAACCAAAAACGGATTCACCGAAGTGCAGCAGTACCCCGAGCCGATAAATTCCAAGTGGTGGGATGCTGATGCTTACCTGACCGCGGATGGCAAGGCGATAATTTTTTCAAGCGAGAGACCAGGCGGTGTTGGCGACTATAAACCCAAAGGTGATTATTATCACGGTATGTATTGGGGTAACACTGATCTTTACGTTGTGCTGAAAGAAGCCGATGGCTCATGGAGTAAGACTGCAACTAACCTCGGTGATTTTATCAACACTCCCTATACCGAACGTACTCCTTTCCTGCATCCTGACGGCAAGACCCTGTACTTCTCCTCAGATGGTCACACGGGACTTGGTAAAAGTGATGTGTTTAAATCGGTGAGGCTAAGCGATTCATCATGGACTCACTGGAGCGAACCTGTGAATCTTGGCAAGGAGATAAACACGCCTAATGAAGACTGGGGATTCAAAATCTCAACAGATGGCAAACAGGCTTATTTTTCCACTGTAAACGATATGGGTTTTGGTGAAGAGGATATATATTATGTCGAGCTGCCCGAGGAAGTTCAGCCTGTAAGCGATGTGGTAACCATCAACGGAAAAGTGCTTGATGAGAACGGTGAACCTGTTGAAGCGACAATTAAATGGGAAGACGTTGAGTTGAAAAAAGAAGTTGGAGTTGCAAAAACTGATCCCGTTACGGGAGAATATTTCATCGCACTGCCTACAGGCAGATATTATGCGTATTACGCTGATGTAAAAGGATTTTACTCAATTGTGAATTACCTGGACTTGACCGCTGCAAAAGCATTCGAGCAGATAAGCACTAATATGAGCGTTATATCTGTAGAAGAGCTAAAGAATTCCGGTAAGGCGATTAAGATAGAGAACATATTTTTTGATTCAGGCAAGTTTGAACTCAAAGATGAATCCCATGAAGCATTGAACCTGTTATACAGGTTCATGCATGCTAATCCCGATGTTATGGTTGAAATTAACGCGCATACAGATGATGTTGGCAGCGATCATTTTAATAAGGATCTCTCAGATAAACGCGCTGCATCGGTGGTTAGTTATTTAGTGAGTATCGGAATAAATCAGGCTAACATTATATCTCAGGGCTTTGGCGAAACACAGCCCGTTGCCCCAAATGATACCGAAGAGGGCAGAGCCCTCAACCGCAGGGTTGAGTTCCGGCTAAGGAAATGATTAAAGTAGAAATCTTTTTAACGATGTTTACGTTGATAATTATGAATTAGTATTTGATTCTGATAACCCCGGCATTCATGCCGGGGGATTTGGCAGGGAATAAGAAAGGCTTCAGCCTGAATAAAAAATATCAATGCTTCGCAGTTCTATATTCCCCTTACAGCTTTGTTGCAAGAATATCACGCTTTCAGTGTTTTGCCTACATCAAAAAAATGAAATCCCGAAGGGATGAAATTTTTGTAAATTTCAGGATTTTACTTATCAGAACCCTGAAAGGGTGAAATTATTTTGTAGATTTATAGATTATATTTGTAGGGAGAAAATGAATATAAAATAAATAAAGTACAGAAATGATATCCCATTTATCACTTATCATATTCATTTCCTTTTTAACCTTTCCAATCTATGCCCAGCGCGATCTTGAAACTATCCAAAGTGATGAAGAGCTTAGGCAGTTTATACTGCAAACAGCTCCGCAGGAAGACGCATTTGTTGCCGTGCAAAGACTCGCTAAGCCCTACATTGATAAAAAAGACTGGAACGGTGCTATAAAAGTATTCCTTGATTACCGCGACATGTTCATTGATGAGATAAACCGAACCGATAAGATTGTATCATTGCTGGGCGCTATGGAGCAAGGGTTAGTTGTTACGAATATTGAAACCGTGAACACCAAAAAAAGTGAATACTTTCCGGTCTTATCCATTGATGGCACTTTGATGTATTTCACCTTTGCCGAAGGCAAAAAAGGAGGTGAGGATATTTACATCTCACAACTAATTGCTGATACATGGATAAAGCCCAAAAACCTCGGTTCACCTTTCAGCACAAATGAAAATGACGCAATAAACAGTGTCTCAGCGGATGGGAATACAATGGTGCTCTTCGGTTCGTATAAAGGATTCATAGGTGGCGGTGATAATTTTTACGTACAGAAAACCACATCAGGATGGTCACAGATCAAACCATTCCCCAAGCCGCTTAATACGCAGTATTGGGAGTGCGACGGATTCTTGACTGCCGATGGCAAAGCATTTTTCTTCACGAGCGAGAGACCCGGCGGTGTTGGTGATTTTATCAAAGGCGGCCAGTTCTACCATGGTGAGTATGAAGGTAACACAGATATTTATGTATCGGTTAAGAATGATTCAGGATGGGGCAAGCCAATTAATATTGGAGAGGTTGTCAACACTCCTTATGCTGAGCGTTCGCCGTTCCTTCATCCCGATGGCAGGACCCTGTATTTTTCGAGTGACGGGCATTACGGACTTGGCAGCCTTGATGTATTTAAAACCGTGAGGCTTAGCGATACATCGTGGTCGGAATGGAGCGAGCCCGTAAATCTTGGTAAGGAAATAAATACATCGGGTTATGATGTGGCCTATAAAATTTCAACCGATGGCAAATATGCGTATTTCTCCAGTGACCGCGAGGGCGGCAAAGGGGGATACGATATTTATCGTGTGACACTGCCGAAGGAAGCAATGCCGGAGAAGAATGTACTTACTGTAAAAGGCAAAGTTACTGATGAAAATTCCAAACCGCTTGATGCGAAGCTGCTTTGGTATAACCTCAGTGCGAATACAAATGCAGGCTCACTTACCAGTGACCCCGAAACGGGCAGTTACATTATAACTCTACCCAACGGCGCAAATTACAGCTATTTTGCGGAACGCTCTGGATATTATTCGGTAAGTAATAGTATCGATCTCACCGGGCAGAATGAATTCAGTGAACTGACCGTTGATATAGTTATGCAATCAATTCAATCATTACAAAATACATCAATTGTGCTGAATAATATTTACTTCGATTTCGATAAATCAGATTTACAGCAGGGCTCGTTTGTTGAGCTTGATAGGGTCGTTAAATTCCTGAACGATAACCCGAATGTAAAAATAGAAATATCTGCGCATACCGATAGCAAAGGAAGTGATGATTACAATCTATCGCTTTCACAAAAACGTGCTGAAAGTGTTGTTGCGTTTTTGGCAGGGGCGGGGATAGATCCCGTAAGACTCATTGCCAAAGGCTACGGCGAAAGTATTCCGATAGGGGATAACTCCACCAACGATGGCGCCGCCAAGAACCGCAGAGTTGAGATGAAGGTGCTGAATTAACAATATTGAGATATACATCTCCCCACTGACAGAGCCAGTTCTTCGACTTTCAAAAGGGGAGTGCCCCTTGGGGGCGTGGGGGTCTTAACAGGGATTTTACTATTGTTGATATCGTTAAAATAGAATTTTCTTCGCACTTGAAACAAAAATTATAAGACTTCGGAAGTCTTAAAGACTTCCGAAGTTTTATCGTTTATTCAAAGTATTCACTGAAATTTGCCTAAAAGATACGTATTTTTGTTGATTAAATACTAAATAAAACCAATCGAATTCCGAAACAAAATAAAACTTTCGTTGCTGTATTTTGTGATCGTTGCAGCAATAGGCACTTTCCTGCGGATGAAGTTCGTTTTCCCAATTGAATTGCTCAATTTCGAAAATACCCTGCACTCACATTCACACTTCGCAATACTCGGCTGGCTGTACAATGCGCTATACATTGCGATAGTTTACTCATATGTCAAAGATCCCGCTAAACAGAAAAAGTATAATATACTCTTCTGGATAACACAGGTTTCAATTATCGGAATGCTTTTCACTTTTGCATGGCAGGGCTATGCCGCTTATTCCATAACTTTTTCAACCATGCATATTTTCTGCTCATACGCATTCATATTTTTTGTGCTAAAAGATATTTCGGGAATAAAGTACGAAACCCTTTCATTAAAATTCATATACGGCGCTTTGTTTTTCCTGTTCCTTTCGTCATTGGGTCCCTGGGGATTAGTGGTAGTGGTCATACAGGGCTCCGCCGGTACTGATCTTTACAAACAGGTAATATACTTTTACCTGCACTTTCAGTATAACGGCTGGTTCATTTTCGCGCTCATTGGGCTATGGCTTAAGTATTACGAAACCAAAGGCGCTAAGTTCAATGAGAAACCCGCTTCCGCAGCGTTCAATATTCTGTTTTATTCAAATGTTGCGGCTTATACGCTTTCTTTGCTGGGATTCAAATTACCGGCTTACGTTTACTGGCTGGCAATTCTCACCGCGTTTGTTCAGCTAGTGGGCTTGCGTTATCTCTACAAACTTTTATTCGCAAATGAAATCAAGGTCTTTCACGATAGAAATAATATAACACACAGCCTGTTCCGTTTCAGTTTCCTTGCTCTGTTTATCAAGTATCTGCTGCAGCTTGTATCCGCGCTGCCAAATATTGGTGATGCTGCATTCCTTAGCAGGGAAGTGACCATCGGGTTTATTCATTTAGTGATGCTTGGAGTGATTTCTGCGGGCATGCTTGGCTGGTTCTCGGGATTTGACCTGATTAATGCCTGCAGTAAATGGTTTAAATACGGTGTGTATTTATTCCTTGCTACATTTGCATTAAGCGAGATATTGCTGTTCTACCCGGCTTTAGTTATTTGGTTTAAAATTTCCGGTATCTCAAACTATGCTATATATATGTTTGTATTATCGGGCGGAATGCTTGCGGGTACAATCGCAATGTTTATTTCTTCGTTCAAAAAAACATCTCCCCACTGTTAAAACAATTCTACGAATTTAGAAAGATGAATAAATTTCTATGTATCCGTCAACTGTTAACTATCAACTGTAAACTATCAACTATTAATTTACCTGCTTCAAATGATACTCCATATGAACAACATAATCTTCAATAAGCCACAACAGATTTTTCTCTGATTCATCTTCACGGAATGTGGCATTGCCAAGCTCTATTGTTACCGCCAGTTTTTCTTCGGGAATATTGGATATTACCTGCACTATTTGTTTATTCAGACTCACCCAGTAAACCAGTAGCTCACCGGTTTCCATCTCATTATAATGATTTATTCTCACCCAGTCATCCTGCGCATATGGAGTTATCTTAAACGGCTGTTCTTCAATTTGAGCGCGAACGAATCTGCTAAGATTATTTATTGCAGAGTCACACAGGTGCCCCAATATCTCTTTCTTTGACCATTTTTCGGGTGACTTCTTAAAAATCAATTCATCTGCGGGAATCTGATTGAACCTTTCCGGCACATCGTTGATCAATGAATTGATCCTGTTGATCGTGTTATAGAGTATGTTCATTTAAGTATTATTTTTTAAAGTTAACAGAATCCGTTGGACCGATACCCAGCATAAGCGGTACGCAATTGGGATGTTTTTCTTTGATATATTCAACCATCTGGCTCAGATACTTTTCACTGGTACCGAATTTCACTTCGAGTTTTTCAAACTCCTCAAGGCATGGCAGCATTTCCGCAGCCTTTACTTCAAATGAATCCCTGTACATTCTTCTTAAAGATGTATCAGTTTCTGTGGCCATTTTTTCTTTGTATACGGTAACGGGTTCCATACATTTACATACCTGGGCAAGTGATTTCCTGTCTTCTTTGGGAATAAGGTCATACTTATCTTCACTCCCCGAGCATCCCCAGATATAAACGAAAACCAGGACAAATAATATCACACTTTTACGCACATTACCTCCACAGGCTTTTCAAACCCTTTAATTGATACTTTGCCAAGTGACTCAACCACCTGGCCGTTGTTCTTAATTTT
>JABFSP010000147.1 GCA_013140565.1 Ignavibacteria bacterium | reverse complement strand
TAATTCCCCACAATTTCAGCTTTTTCAAGCATAAATGAATCTTCAGTTAAGGGTGCTTTGTTTTGGGGAGTGTATTTATAGAGCAGCACTTCTTCCCCCTTACATCCTGCACATGGGCAATTCTCACGCAGCAATTTCGCAGTCACATCAAATTCCATACCATCATCAAATGATACATGAAATGTAGAATTATCGGGGTTACGTTTGAATTGAGTAAGTATCATAGAATATTAATCAGCTCATTTCTAACATTTTCTGAATCGGTTTCAAAGCTCTCACGCGAATTTCTTCATCCAGTGTTATTTCAGGTTTGCCGTCTTTCATGCACAGGTAAAGTTTTTCCATGGTATTAAGCTTCATGTAGGGACACTCATTGCATGCGCAATTTGCATTTGGCGGAGCGGGAATGAATCTCTTCGAGGGCGAAGCCTTCTGCATCTGATAGATTATGCCCTCTTCTGTGGCAACGATAAATTCATTCGCGGGATTTTCTTTGGTGAAATTAAGCAATGCGCTGGTTGAGCCAACAAAATCAGCCCTGTTCAGCACAACTTCTTCACATTCCGGGTGAGCAATAAGTAATGCATCCGGATATTCTGTCTTAAGCCCGATAATTTTTTTATCACTGAAAGTTTCATGTACAATACAGCTTCCATCCCACAGCAGCATATCACGCCCGGTTTTTTTTATTATATACCGTCCAAGATTTTTATCCGGAGCGAAAATTATCTTCTGGTCTATTGGCAATTGCTCAACGATCTTTACAGCATTGGATGATGTGCAGATAATATCACTCAGCGCCTTAACGGCGGCGGAGCAGTTTATGTAACTTATCACCAAATGCTGCGGGTGCTCTTCACGGAATTTCTTAAACAGCGGCGCGGGACAGCCTTCGGCAAGTGAGCATCCGGCATTAAGATCAGGCAGCAGTACTTTTTTGGTTGGATTAAGTATCTTGGCAGTTTCCGCCATAAAATGCACGCCGGCAAATACTATTACATCTGCTTCAGTTGAAGCTGCACGGCGTGAAAGCTCCAGTGAGTCACCAATATGATCTGCAAGATCCTGAATTTCTGATTCCTGGTAATAATGTGCAAGGATTACCGCGTTCATTTTTTTCTTTAAATCAATTATCTCTTCTTCCAGATTGAGGGGAGATAGATCTATAACTGGTTTATTTAATGCTGTTTCCATTTTTAATATTTCTTTACTTCAGGGTCAATCCTGTCATGCCACGCGTGAATACCGCCAAGCAGGTTTTTTACATTACTGTAACCTGCATTATCTTTCAAATATAACGTAACATGATGAGAACGGTTCCCGGTTCTGCAATATACTATTATCTCTGTATCTTTATCTTCCGGCAGCTCATTCATTCTCTCCGGCAATTCACTCATTGGTACAAGCACACCGCCGATATTAGAAATTTCCCTTTCATGCGGTTCCCTGATATCAAGCAGGAAGACTTTATCGCCTTTATCTACCCTTTGTTTGTACTCTTCGACGGTAATTTCCCATTCGTTGTGTTCTGTCATACTTTCCTTCTTATTTGTGTTATTGCAGAATAATTCATAATCTATCAATTCGGTAATTAAAGGATCGCTGCCGCAAACCGGGCAGGCAGGATCTTTTGCAAATTTAACTTCACGGAACTTCATATTCAGTGCATCAATAAGTAACAGCCTGCCATTCAACAATTCACCCTTGCCAATTATGAACTTTATCACTTCATTTGCCTGCATTGAACCAACTATTCCGGGCAGCACGCCAAGCACTCCGCCATCTGCGCAGTTTGGTGAATCACCAGCCAAAGGGGGCTCAGGGTACAGACACCTGTAACAGGGTCCCGTTTGGGGATCAAAAAAAGACACTTGGCCGTCAAATCTTAATATACTACCGTATACAAACGGCTTGCCAAGCATCACACATGCATCATTTACAAGATATCTTGTTGCAAAGTTATCAGTACCATCGGCTATTATATCGTAATCCTTCAGAATATCAAAGGCATTATCCTTTGTCAACCGCTCATTATATAGAGTGATTTCGATATTGGGATTGATTTCATTTAAACGCTGTTTTGCAAGCTCTGTTTTTTGGTGACCCACATCATTCGTGGAATACAGAACCTGCCTTTGCAGGTTTGAATAACTTAGCTCATCAAAATCTACAATACCCAGCCTGCCAACTCCCGCAGCTGCCAGATACATACTAATCGGTGAGCCGAGTCCCCCGGCACCAAGTACAAGTACACTTGCAGCTTTCAGCTTTAATTGACCCGCTTTGCCAACTTCCGGAATTACCAGATGCCTGCTGTAACGCTCAAGCTCATTTGGGGTTAACACTGCTGCGGGTTTGTTTTCTGGTGCTGTTTTTTGCATAATAATAAAAATGGATAAAGAACAACAATCTAAAAAATCGATACAACTTCATTTCTCAGGTTTTTTGCGCTTCAACATAAAGAGATTCATTCGGATGAACATCCAGTTTTTCAGCGTCAGGAACATTTCCTTTCTGATACTCACACCGGGTCACTTTTTCAAATCCGGCATCATTCAGAAATTTCTTCAGCAAATTAAAATCATAAAGATAGTGATGCTGAAACAATTGATTGAAATGGGTCGGAACGAAAAACAATCTCAGGCATTCTTCCGTGTTACCCAATTGATACTGTTTAAAAGCATATTCAAGGTCAGGAATAGAAATTCTTATAATTCCGTTTGGCTTTAAAGTACGAAAAACTTCTTTCAAAAACATTTTTGTATCTTCCTTATACAAATGTTCTACCATATGTGAAGTATAAACAAAATCCAAAGAGTTATCCGGAAATGGCATACCATTCTCTATTCTGTGATGAATAAATACATTATTCCTCATAATTCCATAATACTCGTCAAACGTCAAATGCCAGTCATCAGCAGAAACATTCGATATTTTGTACAACTGCTTTAAAATGAATTTAGGCCATTTTGCAATCATTGC
This sequence comes from Ignavibacteria bacterium, assembly GCA_013140565.1. Lineage (GTDB taxonomy): Bacteria > Bacteroidota > Ignavibacteria > Tepidaquicellales > OLB5 > OLB5. The sequence continues at coordinate 495 of JABFSP010000147.1, read as the reverse complement.
ATGGGGTGTAGCATCTACATTAAGCCAGCCTTCAGTGATAGTCACACCGCAGCCAATATTTGCTTTAGATGATTTAGAATCTGGTTTATATACCTGATTTTTCCTGAAAGAACAGGCAAGATTATTCAAGCTTTCAAACAATTTCCGTTTCATTAATTCTTATTCCTTGTAGGTTTATTATTGGATTTTCCCGTATTTAAGTCAATTTTAACATTATATTATTAAATTAACTAATTTCGAATTAAGTTAATAGTTTAAAATAAGGATGTATTATTGATAAAATTAGAACCCGCTGAAGCAGATACTATTAATTGAGTAACATTTAGCAATAGAATAGTAAGTTAAAAATCATTATTTTTGCTGTTCCAAAAGAAAATAAATAATCACAATATTATGTCTATCCAAAACGGAAAAAAAGCAAGTCCATTACTGAACAAAAGTACACCAAAAAAAGAGTGGCTAAAAACCGCTGAAGAGCTTCCTACAACTGATATG
>JABFSP010000270.1 GCA_013140565.1 Ignavibacteria bacterium | reverse complement strand
GTTATAGGGAGTATACATAATAACAGCAGGTGAAACGCCGAAATTCACAAATGGCCTCATATTATCAGTTACATCTTTGCGGAAAAGCCTGTACTGTAAACCGATATTCATTACCGGGAACATAAACAGCCTGTTAACCTTAAATGGGGTGACGGAATTACCGAAAATATCCGTCTGGTCAAACTCCCTGTCATCCTTAGCACCTGAAAAAAATATCCCTGTTTGCAGCGATATATCTTTAGAAAGGGTGAAATATTTCGTAGCCCCCAGCCCGAAACCGTTATCTGAAAAAGACAGGTTTATTGACCAGTTGTTCCGTGGTTCTTTTTTGATTTTTAACTTAGGCGCAAGTGAATCTGCTCCTTGAGAAAATGTTAATGCTGTTATGGCAAGAAAGGCTGTTAATATTATGAGTTTTTTCATATTACCTGTTGTGATTACGTAATTATGATGTTATTTTAATGAACTATTTTTGTAAAATCAATCCCTATATAAGGGTTATTGCAAAATAAAATGCGTTGTTAAAATTGCTAATAATCTTTAATTTTGTTCCTAAATCTCAAAAAACTTGAAAACAATATCACGCGGAAAAACCAAAGTTACTAAACCTTCCAAACAGGATATAATTATCAACAACGGGGGTAAAACCTATAATCTAAGTAACACAAAAGGTCTTTTTTTAATTGCAGGCCCTTGCGTTGTTGAATCTTCAAGACTTTGTATGGATACAGCTAAAAGACTGAAAGATATTACCTTACGGCTTAATATTCCTTTCATTTTCAAAGCATCTTATAAGAAAGCAAACCGCACAAGCGGCTCTTCTTTCCGGTCAATCGGGGTAATGGAATCACTTGATATACTTGGTAACATCAGGGAAAAACTTGGAATTCCGGTACTTACCGATATTCACTCAGAAGTTGAGGCTGAAATAGCCGCTGAATATGTTGATGTTCTGCAGATACCCGCATTTCTTTCACGCCAAAGCGAACTGCTTGAAGCCGCTGCTGAAACAGGTAGAATTGTAAATATTAAAAAAGGGCAGTTCCTTTCACCTTACGATATGGTGTACCAGGTAAACAAAGTAAGGGCCGCTGGCAATAATAAAATCATGTTAACAGAGCGCGGCACGACATTCGGATATAATAATCTTGTTGTGGATATGCGCTCACTTGAAATAATGAGATCATTCGGCTGCCCCGTTGTGTTTGATGCAACGCACTCCGTGCAGATGCCATCGAAGAATGCGGGTGTATCAGGCGGTAACCCTGAATATATAGAGCCGCTTTCCAAGGCAGCCATAGCAGTTGGCATCAATGGCATATTTATTGAAACTCACCCCAACCCTGCAAAAGCATTAAGCGATGCAAGCAGTATGCTGAAGCTTGATAAGATCGAAGCGCTGCTTAAAAAGCTGCTTGCCATACATAAAACAGTTAATTCAAAATTATAAATTGTACAGTAAAGTAACCCCCGAAATTCTTGATAAACTTTCCGGCATTGTTGGAAAGGAAAATGTTTTATTTGATGAAGAGTCAATAAAACTGCATTCAGTTGATGAAACCGAAGACCTGAGCTTTCCGCCGGAGGTTGTTGTTAAGCCCGGCATGGCTGAGGAAATTTCACAGATATTCAAACTGGCAAATGAGCTTAACATACCGGTAACGCCAAGGGGCGGGGGCACGGGACTCTCAGGCGGTGCGCTTACAATTCATGGCGGAATATGCCTGAGCATGGTGCGATTTAATAAGATTCTTGATATCGATACACAGAATTTTCAGGCAACTGTTCAGCCGGGTGTTATTACACAGGTTTTCCAGGAAGAAGTTGAAAAGCTGGGGTTATTCTACCCGCCGGATCCTGCTTCAAGGGGTTCGTGTCACTTAGGGGGTAACCTTGCTGAGTGTTCCGGGGGACCCAGAGCCGTTAAATACGGCGTTACCAAAGATTATGTACTCGGACTTGAAGCCGTGCTCCCTACAGGTGAAATTATCAATACAGGCGGCAGGGTTCTGAAAAACGTTACCGGTTACAATTTAACTCAGCTAATTGTTGGCAGTGAAGGTACACTTGCTGTCATTACAAAAATAAATTTCAGACTGATACCGCTGCCGAAATATAAAAAAGTAATACTTGCAGCATTTGGTACACTTGAAGATGCAACCGATGCGGTTGCGAAGATATTCCAGCGGGGAATAACTCCTTCTGCCATAGAGTTTATGGAGAAAGCCGCAGTCCGGGCAGCAGAAGAACGGCAAAATAAAAAATTTCCCAACAGCGATGCCGAAGCGCAGCTATTTATAGAAGTTGACGGTAACTATCCCGAACTGCTTGATAAGGATATTGAGCAGATCGCTGAAGTTGTTGAGGAATTCAACCCGCTTGATATGGTGCTTGCCGAAGATGAACAGAAAGTACAGGATGTATGGTCGCTAAGGCGCGGTATTGGTGAAGCGGTGAAATCAATTTCAGCATACAAGGAAGAAGATACTGTAGTCCCCCGCGCAAACATGACGAAGCTTATAAGAGGAGTTAAGGAAATATCAGCGCGTTACGGCATTACTACAATATGCTACGGCCATTCAGGTGACGGTAATATTCATGTGAATATTTTAAAAGATAAATTGGATGAAAAAAGCTGGGAAGAAAATCTTGATAAAGCCATACGCGAAATTTTCGAATTGACTGTATCTCTGGATGGAATGATTTCAGGGGAGCATGGCATAGGTTACTCGCAGAAACCATACCTGCCCATTGCCATTGCCGAAGCGGAGCTTGATCTGATGCGAAAGATCAAAAAAGCATTTGATCCGAATAATATATTAAATCCGGGCAAGATATTTTGAGAGTTGACCTCGCCCTCAACCCCTCTCCTGAAAGGAGAGGGGAGCCAATAGTCTGAATTTTTCGCACTCCCTCTCCTTTTAGGAGACGGAGACGCAGGGTGAGGTTTAATAAAAATAATATGATAAAATCTGAAATAAATATCAGGGTACTATATGCGCATACTGATAATATGGGCATTGTGAATAATGGGCGGTATTTGGAGTACTTCGAGGCGGGCAGGAATACACTCCTGCGTGAGTTGGGTTATCCGTATACTGAGCTTGAAAAGTTCAATTACGGTCTTCCTGTGATCGAAGCGCATGCAAATTATATCTCAACCGCAAAGTATGATGATATTGTTACTGTAAGAGCTCTTCTGCAAACCAAACCAAGCGTTAAAGTGAAAATAGATTACGAGCTTTTCGTAAATGAGAGACTCATAGTTACAGGTTACACTGTGCATTCATTTATAAGCCTGGCTACTATGAAGCCCGTACGTCCCCCGAAAGATTTTATGGAAATTGTGGGTCCGCATTTTAAATAATTATATATGAGCGAAATTAAATTCATAGAAGACCTGGTTTGTCCGATTGGAAAGCACCCGCTGGTTCAGAAAGGTGAATATCTTGAGTGCACCAACTGCGGTGCGAAGTACCGGGTTGATTCAGGCATACCGTTATTGCTCATAGA
>JABFSP010000219.1 GCA_013140565.1 Ignavibacteria bacterium | reverse complement strand
TTATTGTAATATCATCAAAGCTTTCAAGATTGTTAAATATACTATTATACGTTTTAGACCAGATATTTGTACCGTTTGAATCAAATTTGGCAATCCATGCATCAGCAAAATTAACACCCCCGCTCAAAAGTATATTACCATTATCAGCGAGTCTTACAGATTTACAAATAGTATTTAGAGTTCCCGGATGGAGGAAGTTTTTGCCCCACAAAATTTCACCTGTTGAACTTATTTTAAATATGACAACACTATCAAGATGACTGCCTATCGCCAGGATATTGTTCATTTTATCTTCGAGCATCAAATTAATGTAACCATATCCGGACAGATCTTTTTCTGCAAGCAAGTTTCCATCAAAATCGTATTGCAAGAGAACTGGACTTCCATTTGTATGACCCGAAACAAATATGATGTTGTTTATAATAAATATTGAGTAAGGGTCATCTGAATTATTTGCGGTTCCGTTATATCTGGCGACCCATTGCTGCACCCCGTTTGCATTATACTTCACAACAGCAATATCACTGTTACCTGTATTTAATCCTTTGCTCGAACCTGAAGTATAAACATTACCGAAATCATCAAATGCGATTCCTGATGGTCTATCATTACCATTTCCGGTACCGTTATATTCACTTTCCCAATTTTCTACAAATTGAGCTATGCTGAAACCAGTGTTTAAAATGATGGTTAAAAAGATTATTTTTATTAAATTTTTCATTTGAACTCCTATTTTAAAGTTTTTTTCTGATCTTTTATTAAATATCGTTCTACCTTAAATGATTTTTCCCAGTAATGCTCAAACAGATCCATCATATATTTAGCAAAACTTGAGCGGCGCATGATAAGATCAGCCTGTGACTGGTTCGGATGCACAAGGTCATCTGTATTTATAAAAACTGATTGTCTGTCGATAATTGTCATATTTGGAATATCAAAATCACAAAGCCTCAATTGTTCACCAATTGATTCATATTTTTTGCAGACTTCTGCAAGGTTTTCATTATTTGCTTCTTCAATATTTCCGTTTATAGAAACTTTGAAATCAAGACCGGTTCTGTAGATAGATCTGATCACTCCACCTCGTTTTATGAACTTTCGTGAAAATTCATCAGCCTCATCGCTTACCAGTCCCTTAAATGTATACATCCCGCAAATTTCCTTTTTTGCGGTAAGCAAAAGCTCCTTGTATTTCGCTACCCGGTGTTTGTTGAATCCCCGGATAAGCTCAATATTCAAAAGTTTGCTTTCCTGTTTACTTTCTTTTACAAATTTAGTTTTGATATCAGTAAATGTACTTTTTACTTTTGTGAGGGCATTATTATGTTCTTTTGTATATTCCTTGATTATCTTATCCAGAATGATCTCAGGGTCTATTATCTGGTACTGCAAAATTCTGTCTGTTTCAATTTCGTTGCAGTAACCAAGCTTAACAAATGATTTAAGTATATCATATATTGAGCCGCGGATTATTTTAGCTTCATTGACAATTTCTGAAGCGCTCATAATTTTGCCGGTTGCAAGAACAAGCAAAACCTTGGCTTTATATTCACTGAAGCCGATTTCTTTCAGTTGCTCTAATAGCTTTTCGCTTGTTTTATCCATATAATTGCTGAACTTATAATGTTCAGCAAATTTATAGCAATATTATTGCGATGTCAAGTAATTATATAGATTTATTTAATGTAAGTGCAAATAGTGCTTCCAGTGATTCATTTTTCAAGTTTTTGAAAAGGAAAAAGCCTGCTACTTAATTCATAGCAGGCTATTTTGTAGCTATTTACTTTTATTTACTTTACTTCCTTTTGGTCAAATTTCACTTTTACTTTCACTTCTTTACCTGTTCTTTCTATTAAAATATCACTGTCTTTCAGTTCAGCGTTACCCAGGTCCTTCCTGACCATTTCCCGGATCTCGCTATCGGTTTTACCTTCAAATTTCTTAGGGTCTGCTTTCTGAGTAAACAGTTTTATCTTTTCTTTGCCGTTATCATCTTCAATGTTCATTTCAAATGATTTGGGCTCTTTATTTGCGTCAAGCAGCTGGTCATGCTCTACTGTTATATCTCTTCTGCCATCGGGTCTGGTTGTGAATTTGAATTTCATATCAACACCCTGCTCCCTGAGTTTGGATTCAATTTCATTCTTCAATTCTTCATCACTCTTTCCGGTTGCGTCAATATCTATACTTAAAATATCATGAAGTGCTGCGGAATATAGCGGACGTTTTACGTCATAATCCATTCCTGTTATTCTGATCGTTAGAATACCACCCAGGGCTTCAAGTTCATTTGCATAAGTTTTAACCTGTTCCTTGGTTGTATTGGGAAGTACAATTCTATAGAGCAATTGTGCCTCACCATTGTTTGTATTTTCATTGGTTGTGATCTGTGCGTTCTTTATCCAGAGAAGTTCATTCATCTTATTCACGAAATCACCATTTTCCTTTGGAATGGTAAATGTTATCATTTGCCCGGCAGATTCAGTTTGAGTTACAGGCATGTTACATGCGCCAATTAATACAGCGAAGGCTATTATAGTATACACAAGCCTGAGTTTTGTGCCAAAAAAGAAATGTTTCATTTTATGGAGTATCCTTTCGTTTGATTGGTTTTTATCTGTTAACTGTTGATTGCTTTGGATAGTTATAGATCTTTTATAGATCCAGCTTTCAATTTCAGGAAACGTTAAATCATAGCTTTCCTGTTTTAACTGATTAAAATGATGCTCCAGTGATTTATCTTTGTTTTCGTTCAATTTACCGTTCTGTTCTGATCTCTGTGATGAGTTTGAGTGTTTCATTTTCCAGATCTCCGTTAAGCTCCCACAAGGAACTATCCTTATGAGTTAAATTTTTTTCTTCCTCTTTGATGTATTTGCGCAGCTTTGTTCTTGCTCTGCTGAGCCTTGATTTAACCGCGGAAATACTTTTTTCACCCTGTATAGCGGTGATCTCTTCAATGGAAAAATTTCCAAGTTCAAAAAGCAGTATAGCAGCGCGTTCTTTTGATGAAATTCCGGCAAGCGCTTTATTAATTACCATCCTGCTTTCGGTTTGATCTGCCCTGTCAAACAGCTCAGGCATATTGTGAACAGTTGATCTTTCGCCGTCTGAGGGCAGGAATTTTTTCCAAAAATGTCTTCTGATTGAAGAGTAAAAAGTTGTTGTTATTATTTTAAAGAACCATGAACGAAATTTAGAATGATCTTTCAGACTGTTAAAGTTTTCAAGTGCCAGTAAAAATGACTGCTGCAGCACGTCTTCCGCATCATCGGCTGACCATGTGGAACACAGGGCTCTTGAATACTTCAGAGCATCATTGTAATGCGGCTTTAAAAGTCCGCTGAATTTAGCTGAATCTATTGTCATTAATGAGTATTTGTGTTAACCGGTTTACAATGAATATGATGCTTTAATAGCTGAAAAAGTCGCACTGAAAATTTATTAGTTTAATTTACATAAAAATATGTTAATTTTGATCTTGATTTCATTCATTAATCCGGTTTTATGAAAATTAAGTCATTTTCACCTGAAAAGGAACTGATGAAAATTCCCGGCGTTGGGAAATCCATAGCTCAGGATATGCTTAATATCGGGATAAATTCAATAAGTGATCTCAAAGGCAAAGATCCCGAAAAGCTTTATTATAGATCAAACAAATATGCCGGAGTTGTTCAGGATAGATGTTTGCTGTATGTTTTCAGGTGTGCGGTATATTATGCATCGTCGAAGGAGCATGACCCGCTAAAACTAAAATGGTGGAATTGGAAAGACATAAAATGATTCATTTTTAGAGTAGTTTAATTCCTGCAAAAATGAACAAAAGATTAAAAGAGATTAGGTTTAACCTGATAGCCTGGCTGATAGCCGGCAATATGTTTGTTGTATTCAGATTTTTTGGAATGTATGATTTTGAGCAGTACTTTATCCTTAAGAAGCCTATCGAAATGGAACTGATGTTCCTTGAAGCAAATGTGGTAGCTGTTGTAAACGGGTTACTGCTTTCAATAGTCGATATTTTGCTTGATACCCCGAAATTAAAAAGGGAATCTTTCAGATATATTCTGACTATTAAAAGCATAGCATATATTGTGACAATGTTCATTTCCATAGTTTCAATTTTTGTTCTTCACGGGATAATAACCGGCAGGGATAATAACCTGCTTTATTCTTTGAATTATACACTTAATAGTCAGTATACCCTTGCGCTGTATTTATACGGCGCATTTATAAGTCTGCTGATAAATTTTCTTAAAGAGGTAAACAAAAAATTCGGGCCGGGTATTTTGGTTAAACTTTTTTCAGGGAGATATTACAACCCAAGGGTTGAAGAGCGTATATTTATGTTCATTGATCTGAAAGCATCAACCACCATTGCTGAAAAATTGGGACATATAAAATACAGCAGGCTCATTCAGGATTGCTTCTATGATGTGACGGATGTTGTTGCCAGGTATAGAGCTGAAATTTATCAGTATGTAGGTGATGAGATAGTGCTTACCTGGGAGCTTGAAAAAGGAATAGAGAACGATAATTGCTTTAAATTTTTCTTTGAGTTTAAAAAGAAACTGGAATCACTAAGTGACTATTACAAAGATAAGTACGGAGTTGTGCCGGTATTCAAAGCAGGCATGAACTGCGGCACTGTTACGGTTGCTGAAATTGGCGAGCTGAAGAAAGAAATAGCCTATCACGGTGATGTTATTAATACTGCTTCAAGAATACAGGATCAGTGCAACGAACACAATAAACCATTTTTGATATCGAATAATCTGTACAGAAAAATGCCGAGAACAGGGTTCTTCAAAATTGACCTCATAGGCGAAATGATGCTCAAAGGCAAGTTGAATCCTGTTGCAATATACAGCGTGGATATATGTAAATGAACAAATACACAATAAGAAAAGCTTCTCCGGGCGATCTTGAACTCTCTTTTGCAATAAGAAAAAATGCAATGTACAAATATATTGCCGATTCCAAAGGCTGGGTTGAAGACAAAGAGATGCAGGATCATATTGAAGACTTTAGCACCGATATCATGCAGATAATTGAAGTTAATGGTAAACCAGTTGGTGTATTTGAAAGTGGTGTTGAAGATGGGTATATTCATATTCATGGTCTTTATATTCTGGAAGAGTTTCAAAATTACAAAATAGGTTCACGTGTGATGAATAATACTATTAATACCGCTAATACTAAAAGAAGATCCATATTGCTGCAGGTATTAAAAGTTAACATCAAAGCGAAAGCCTTTTATGAAAGAATTGGCTTTAAAGTGCGCAATGAAACTGAACATTATTTTCAAATGATATATAACTTTTCTCATAAATGTTAACCTGTAAAAATTGTGGCAATACTTTCGAAGGTAACTTCTGCAATCATTGCGGACAGAGGTCCGATGTGCACAGGTTTACTTTTAAACATACACTTCATGATTTTTTCCATTCTTTTACTCACATTGATAGAGGGATACTGTTCTTAATCAAAGAGCTGTTTACCCGCCCCGGCTATGCAGCCAAAGATTACATAGAAGGCAAACGCAAAAAGTATTTTAACCCGTTCCAATATCTGTTCCTGGCGGTTGCGGCAGCAACATTTTTAAGCGTTAATTACCAGCTAATGGGTCCAAAAGCCGACATCAATACAATCGGCACTGGTGTAAATACATTCGGATTGCAGTACAACGCTTTTATTTACAAATATTTTAATGTAATTCAGCTTGTAAGTGTGCCGGTAATAGCTTTATTTTCGTGGCTCTTTTTTAAGAAATCCGGGTACAACTACGCCGAAAATCTTGTGCTGAATACTTTCCTTGGCGCGCAGCGCACATTGATGTTTATTCTCATAACTCCTTTCCTTTATATTTTTAACCATTACTGGTATATACCAATTTCAGTTTATTATGCTGCATGGCTAATTTATTATGGCTGGGCATTTGTGCAGTTCTTCAATGAAAGTAAAGGCAAAGTAATATTCAAATACATCATTTCAATTCTGCTTTTTATACCTGTTGCCCAGCTGATTTCATTAACGATTTTTTATTTTTTCTTTTATCATAAATAGCTATTTTTGTAAAGCCCACATAAGTTAAATACATCTCCACATGAAAAAACCGTTCGTTTTATTCTTTACTCTTGGTGCAGGATTGTTCACAGGTTTCCTGATCATTGTAATACTCTTCCAGTTATTGGGATTTACATTAAGCGATAGAGTCATTATGGAATCTTCACAGGGTGATTATGTTAAATATAATTCGTACGACCCGTACAAGTTATCTATTATAAAGCAAAGCCAGCCTCTAAGCTCAGACTATATAGTCTTAATATCGCGCAAAGATGATAACAGCTATGGACATGTGATCAATTACATTGACCCCACGGAGGCTAGCGACGAAAATATTAAAAGAACAAGGGTGATATGGAATGCAGAGGGAATTGAAATGACCTTCCCTATGGGACACAAGCTCTATATTCCAAAAGAACGTTTCATTGGGGGAAGGTAATTCTTACCCGGCAAACGGGTTAATATCCATTACATAAAACATAAATGACCATACATCGGTTTGTTCATTTATCATCTTATAAACCGGTTTGCCAAAGCCGTGTCCGGCTTTTGACTCAACCCTGATGAGTACCGGGTTATTACCTTTATACACTTCTTTCAGTGTTGCTGTATATTTAAAAGAGTGCGAGGGAACAACCCTGTCATCGTGATCAGAGGTTAACACCATTATCGAAGGGTAAGCTTTATCAGCGGTAATGTTATGCAGCGGTGAATACTTCAATATGTACCGGAACATTTCTTCATCTTCTATTGAGCCGTATTCCTTTACCCATGCTGAACCGATCGAAAATTTATGGAACCTCAGCATATCCATTACTCCAACAGCAGGGAATGCGGCAGTGAATAATTCGGGTCTTTGATTTACTACTGCGCCAACCAGCAGACCACCGTTTGAACCTCCCCCAACGGCAAGCCTTGAAGGATTTGTGTATTTTTCCTTAATCAGGTATTCTGCTGCTGATATAAAATCATCAAATACATTCTGCTTGTTCTTAAGCATTCCCGCTTCGTGCCATTTTTCGCCATACTCCGCTCCGCCTCTTATGCACGGCATAGCAAATACTCCTCCCGTTTCAAGCAGAAAGATCCTCGAATCTGAATATACCGGGTGCATACTTATTCCAAAACCGCCATAGCTGTAAAGATATGCCGGATTATTCCCGTTGAGCTCAAGCCCTTTGCGGTGTGCTAAAAACATCGAGATCCTTGTGCCATCTTTGCTGCTGTAAAAAACCAAATTTGTTTCAAATTCATTAGTATCAAAACTTACTTCAGAGCGGTGGAACAGTTCGGAAGTATTGTTATTAATATCATAAATATAAATTTCAGGAGGCGAAGTGATCGACTCGAATGTATAAAACGTAAAATTCTCCTCGTAATTGCGGAATGAAAATCCTGTTATGCTGCCAATGCCGGGTAATGAAACATCATGAAGATATTCACCCGTTAAAGTGTACACACTTACCTTATCTATTACATGTACCATATATCCCGCAATAATCCTGCCGCATGAAATGCCTGCAAATTTTAAGGGGTTTTCACTTTCAGCCAGAACTGTTGTATGGTTACGCGGGTCACCATCAGAATCAAATTTTACGATCTTTCCGTTTGGGGCGTTATCGTTGGTATATAAATATATTTCATTTCCGATGTTTTGAATACAGTAGGTAAAATATTCAAATTTATCATCTGTTACCGGAATGAAATCCCAACCGGCGGTATCTGTGCGTTTAAAAAGCAGCCGGGTTCCTTTTTTGCTTAACTCATTAATATTGAGGAAAAGGAATTTCCCGTCATCTGAAACAGATAACCAGTAAGAACGGTGCGGGTTATTTCTGTCTTCGTATATGATCACATCTTCGCTTTGCGGCGTACCCAGCTTATGATAACAAACCATCTGGAAATCATTAAGCGCGGTTAATGAATTACCCGTTTCTGACCTGGTGTACCTGTTATAAAAAAAACCATCCTTATACCAGTTTGCCCCTGAAAATTTCACCCATTCAATTTTATCCGTTAACAAAACTTTTGTTTCGATATCCATCACATAAATATCAAGCCAGTCAGATCCGCTTTTTGTAACGGAGTATCCTAGGTACCTGTGATCTTTTGATATACTGAAATCAAGAATAGAAACAGTTCCGTCTTCAGAAAAGTTGTTTGGGTCAATCAATACTTCCGGTTCATTGTCAGTTCCTTTTTGGATATACAATCTGCTTTGCGGGCTCAATCCATCATTTTTGAGGAAAAAATAATTATTACCCGATTTTATCGGCTGCATATATTTAGGATGGTTCCATATTTCACTGAGTCTTTTGTGCACTTTATCCCTGAAAGGGATCTTGGCAAGGTAGTCTTCTGTAATTTTGTTTTGCTCTTCTATCCATTTTAATGTTTCAGCGGAATCAATTTCTTCAAGCCATCTGAACGGGTCATTTATATCAGTCCCGAAAAAGTTATCTTTCATTTTTTATCGATCTTTCATTCATTAATTTTTGTTTAATCTTTTGTTTTAATTTCACCAAGTACGCCCTCACTCTTTGCCAGTACAACACTTGCCATTGTATCGCCAATTACATTTACAGTACTACGGCACATATTGATAATTCTATCCACGCCGACAATAAGAGCTATGCCTTCAACAGGCAGGCCCACTGCATTCAGTACAACAACAAGCATGATGAGTCCCGCACCCGCGACGGGAGCTGTTGCAGCGCCGGTGATTATACAGGTTATAAAAATTGTAAACTGTTGTGCCAGGCTAAGGTCAAATCCGTAAACCTGAGCAATAAAAATTGCGGCTACTGCCTGGTAAAGTGCTGTGCCATCTTTATTTATTGTTGTGCCAATTGGCAGTACAAATGCTGCGATCTTATTTGGCACTCCAAGTCTGTTTTCGGTTACATCAATTGTAACGGGCAGCGTTGCCGATGATGAGCTTGTTGTAAATGCTACTGCCATTACCTGCTTTTGAGCAAGGAAAAAATCGATGGGTGAAACTTTACCCAATACTTTTACCAATGCCGGATAAAGCACAAAGCCAATGATCAATAACGCAAGCAGGCAGGTTAACGCATACCAGAATAAAGTGCCGAGTATGCTGAAACCGAATTCCGCAACAGTTGCTGATATTAACGCAAATACAGCTAATGGAGCCATTAGTATAACTTTTTCCACAAGCTTTATCATTGCCTCGGATATTCCTTCAAAGAAAGCAATGACGGGTTTTGCACGTTCTTTGGGAATGTAGCAAAGCACTAGTCCGGTTAATATTGCGAAAAATACTATTTGCAGGAAGTCACCTTCAGCCAGTCCGCGAAACGGATTTTTGGGTACAATGTTCACCAGGAATTCTACCAGGTCCATTTTATATTCCTGCTGCAGGGGAGCTTTAACTTCATCCCTGTATGCTTCAACAAGCTGGGTCTTCGCTTCAGGAGTCATATGCATTCCGGGCTGAATGACCACGGTTAAAATCTGAGCGAGAGCAACCGATATTATTGAAGTGAATAGGAAGAGCACGAGCAGTTTACCGCCAAGTTTGGCAAGATGCTTAACATCATGCAGCGAAGCTGCGCCGACTATAAGTGATGCCAGCACCAACGGAACTGCTATCATATTCAAGAGCCGAATAAATATCTCACCAACAGGCTTAATATCTGCCCCAATTGAACTTGTTTTTTGTATTGAAGTCATATTTTCGTAAGTGTGAATTTCCTGTGAAGCAGGGTAAACAATATTTAATTTTACTCCTTCGGTTTTTTTATCTTTCTTTAAGGATTCAAAATATCTCACAATACCCGATTGAGAACTTTCATTAAAACTTATTAAAGATGAGTCACCCTTTAAAAATGTAATCTGCTGCCAGTTATTTATTTCAGTTTCACTTTTTCCTGAAGTCAATAGCAGGCTGTTATGATCAACGCTGAATATCGCGCCGAAAGCAATTCCGAGGATAAAGCCAATAAGAATTTGTATGTGAAGTTTTATTTTCAATTACTCAAGATACACTAATTATTATGAGGGTTTATAAACTTACCGCGAATAAACTGCAAAATAAACAGCGCGGCTCCGCTGATTAAGGCAATTGCAGCCGTTATTCCTAAATAGCGGTGTTCAAGGAATGATATTTCGTAAAATGTTTTTATCCAGCCGATTAAAATAAACTGCGATTGCGTTAAGCTCAGGAAAGAATATAATGCTACAAGCCCAAGTGCGTACAGCACATAGAGCTTCATATTCTTTTCATTCTTGTGCATAACCACTGAAAGGAAGTTAACCGACGTAATGAATATCATAACAGAAAGCATTACCATTTGTATATCTTCAGCCGTGAATCCGCTGAATTTTTCAGTGTAGAACTGCCCTATGTATGAGCCGGCAACAAGTATTCCCGCCGATATTAGCACAAAGCTGAACAGGTCCTTTGAAAAATTCGTAAGCTTGCTTACGTTTGAATTCCTGAGTGCAATTATAAAAGAGGGGAGCCCGATAGAAAAGATATTAATCAGTGAAACCCTGCGCGGCGTTAAAGGGAATTCAAAAGCAAAGAACATTGAAAGAATGGTAAAATAAATTACCATAAAATTCTTGGTTAAAAACAGCTTGGCAACTGAGCTGACCGTGTTAACAATTTTATTTCCTTCATCAAATATGCTTGGCAGCAGTGCGAATTTGTTTTTCAGCAGCACAATATCAGCGACTTCTTTAGTAATTTGACTTCCTTCTTCCATGGCAATGCCCATATCTGATTCTTTGATTGCGGGCAGGTCGTTAACACCATCACCAATCATTGCAGTGTATATCTTTTCTTTACGTAGCGTTTTAATAATGCGGAGCTTGTGCTCAGGCTTTAAGCGTGCGAAAATTTTCTTTTCCAATATGACCTTAAATATATCGCTATCACTTACCTGTTCAATTTCGCTTCCTGAAATGAGCTCGTTATCTTTAATATCCCAGCCAATTTCTTTAGCCACTGCCTGAATAGCATATGCGTTATCACCGGATAGTATTTTTATTTCGATGTTATTTTTATGAAAAAGATTTATCGCTTCCATAACATCACCGCGCACCTGGTCTGTAATAGAAACAATACATACAGGCTCAATTTTTATATCCGATAAGTTTTCTTCAATCTCTTTCAGACTCCTGCCGGAAGTTTCAATGCCAAACAGCAAATTGCGGTAAATCTTTAATCCATCCCTTTCAAAAATCTCTTCGGCTTTCTGCTTATCAATCGATTTCTCATTTAATATATCATACCCGCCAAATATTATGGTAAGCTTCTGTTTTTCTATTGCTAATTGAAGTAAGCTCATTTTATTTTCAGAGCTGAAAGGTATTTCTTCAACAACGCTTGCGCTTGCATCCGGCTGATATATCTCAAGGGTTCTTAATGTAGCATTCTTATCCGAAGAAAGTTTAGCGTATGTTCCAAGCAGTTCTTCAATTTGTTCTTTTGTGAATTTGGTGGTTAAAGGAGTTATCCTGTTTACGGCAAGTTTATTCTGTGTAAGTGTGCCGGTTTTATCGGTGCATACTATTTTAACATTTGCAAATGATTCAATTGCATTGAGCTTCTGAATTATCGCCCCGATTTTGCTTATCCTGTATATACCAAGGGCAAAGGTGACTGAGGACATTAACACAAGTCCCTGTGGTATGAGCGAAAGCATTACGGTTGAAATTTTCCTGATGAAATCGAGGTCCGAAAATCCACTTGGATTGCGAATAATTTCCAGTATCACCAGAAATATTGCGGTTGAAAATAAAACCTTAACTATAAAATTCAGTTTAATTTGCAGGGGAGATAAGTTCAGCTTGAATTTTTTCGCGGTTTTGGTAATTTCATTGGCGTAGCTGTTATCACCAACTTTTTCAGCTTTATAAAATCCGTTGCCCGATAGGCAAAAGCTGCCCGAGAGCACTTCATCGCCGTTCCTTTTATTTATCGGCAGTGATTCGCCGGTTAATAATGACTCATCAATTTCCAGTTTATTTGATTCCACTACAACGCCATCAACAACAACCTGGTCGCCGCGTTCAAGTACAATAATATCATCTACAACAACATCCTTTTGGTCAATTACAGTCTCTTTGCCGTCACGGATGACTTTTACTTCCTTCTTCAAAAGCAGGCTGACCTTATCAAGCGCCTTTTTGGCGCGGATCTCCTGGTAAACGGCAATGAATGTATTGAGTGAAATAACAAAGGTTGTACCTATAGTATCGTATAACAGCCTTTCATCACCCGTCGTGATAAAGAAGTACAGCAGGAACAGAATTACGGAGGTAATTACTAAGTTAAAGATAGAGAAAACATTTTCAAGTATAATTTCCCTGATCTTTTTGGTCTTCGTAACAGTCGATCTGTTTTGCTGACCTTTGTTGATTCTTTCCTGTACTTCGTTGTTTGTTAAACCTGTCATATTTTATTTAAGTCAAAAGGCAGAAGTGATTTATTCTAGTCAAAAGGCAAAAGTAAAAAAGCAAAAAAGATTATAAAAAAGCAAAAAGCATTATAATACAAAGAGTAAGTTATCATTTATTTTGTATTGTTAATCATTGCAGTAAGTAAAGCAAATACATTGTTTAATTCTGCATCTAAATCAATTAATTCGTTTTCTTTGAAATATTCTAACAGTTTACATATTTCAATTTGTGTATCAATTTCAACTGATGACGATCTTGAAATTTCGTAAAATCTTTTTCTGTCATTTATTGATTTACGGGAAGCGCCTTCTGCTATATTAGATGCAACTGAAATTGACGCTCTTCTGAGTTGTGACGTTAATACGTATTTTTCTTCCTTTGGTAACCTGTTTGTGAGTTTGTAG
>JABFSP010000277.1 GCA_013140565.1 Ignavibacteria bacterium | reverse complement strand
CTGTTAATTTATAATACTGTTTACCCCCAAATGTTAAAAGAACAATTAAATCTTAGTTTACTGCTTCAAACTCGTTATCGGTAATCTTCTTCAGAATTTCCTTCTCTTTGATTTTATTACCTTCCAAATCTTTTATGAAATTTTCAAATACTACATTAGTTACCTTATGAAGTTCTACTCCCAAAGTAATAGCAAGTAATTTTAACCTGTCTTTATGCTTTTTCTGAACCTGGACTGTTGTAGTTTTCAAGTTATTCATATATTCTTATACAAATATAAGGGATGAAAGTTCCATTTGTCAATAGTCTTATACAACTATTTTGTATAAATGCCTAAAATCTTCTGTTTTTTATATTTTTGATTTCCCCCAATGTAAGTTTTGGAGTCTTAACATCACCTTTTCAGTCATTTTCATTTTATCCTTCTATGGACTAATCCAAAAGTTTCTACCACGCCTGCGCTCTGAGCTCCGCTCCTTCAGGATCGCTTCGGCATAAACTTTCAGATTGTCTTCTCTCACTAAAACCCTTTTTGGGTTACTAATCAAAAATACACGCACAGTGTAAAAACATAGAAAGGATTAACAGTATGGATAACCGCATTAATGAACTCTTAGAACGTATCATAAAGGATATTGAAACAGGTACGTTTAATTTTAAGTATGACTGGAAGCTGACAGGCACACCGCCCCAAAACTTTATCAGTAAACATATTTATACAGGCTTCAACGCTTTTTTACTTAAGTATTTTTCATCAGATACCTATTTTATGACTTTCCTTCAGGCAAAAGAAAGAGGAATTAAAATCAGAGCCAAAGAAAGCGGCTACAGAATTATTTACTGGAAGTTATTAGACAGGATAGATACAAAAGAAGAAAAAGTTACAAAAATCCCGTTTATGAGAATTTCCTATGTTTTCGGTTTGAGCCAAACAGATAGTTTTAAACAGGAAGATAATTCAGCATTGATAATTCCCAAGCCCGAAGAAATACTTAACAATTACCAATTCAAACCTGAAATATTAATCGGTGACAGAGACCCCGCATTTAACAGAACGCATAATCTTATAAGAATGCCTTCAATTGACAAATTTAACTCCCCTAATGAGTACTATTCAGTATTATTTCACGAACTGGCACACTCTACCAAAATTCATTTAAAAAGGGATTACAAAGATTACGCCAAAGAAGAATTACTTGCAGAACTGACCGCTAATATTATCTGCAATTATCTTGATATCCAAACCAGCTTTACAGAAGAAAATACAAAAGCATATTTGAAGAACTGGTTAGAACAGGCTAAAAAATCCCCCCGTTATTTAATGGAAGTTATTAAAGATGCAGAAGAAGCATTCAGGCTTATTTGTTTCAATGAACTTAAAACGAAAGGATAAAAAAATGAAAACTAATCAGAACGAAAACCACGACAGCAAAAGAAAGTATTTTTTCTTCTTTGTTGAAAATGCAAAAGTATCATCAGGACTTGAATTAACAAAAACAATATTAAGCCACAGGATAGAAAATAAATCCCTGCCTTTTGATCAGGAAACAGTTAAGGATATTTTCAATGCTATAGATCAGGAAATCGAACGCCTTACAGATAGTAAAATGAAAGTATTTGTAAACAATGCGATGGATATTTCAGCAAGCATTAAAAATGTATGGATATCTAAAAATAAAATAACATTCAATCAATTTGTTTGCTTATTCAATATTTTATATGGTTTATCTAAATGTTATTAATATGAAGAACTATAATCTAAATTTATTCGATGAAGTAAAGAACGAAAAACAAGTGAAGTTTCATAAGCTTATTACTGAACTTGATTTTTGTATAGCCTGCGGGGAAGTATATCCCCCGCAGGAAAACCTTAAATTATGCCCGGACTGTTTCGCTGAATGTTACCCGGGCGTAAAATTAGCCTGGCAATTTGAACGGGATGAGCTCCCTAAGTAAAAGGGTTATATTTTAGAAAATTAAAAAAGGCTGCACTTCGTGCAGCCCTGAATTTTATTCCGAAATCTTACTTTTCTTTGGGAAAGAAAAGTAAGCAAAAGAAAGATCTATGGCATATCTACAATATTACCGGTAGTATCAACACCTTTTTTATCATCATCACCTGCCTTAGCTTTTTTAGTACCGGCGCCATTAGTATTGAATAAGTTCATTTGACTTACATCGATATCCCTTGTTTCAACATCTTTATATTTTATCAACAGATTTGCGCCGTCTTCATTATGTTTGGTCCTGATACTGAGTGATACATCTTTCCTGAAATCGATCTTTAATTTAGTAGCATACCTTTTTATGAATTCCTGAATATGCTTTTGATCTTCTTCAGTTAATGCGCCGCTTGTTACAACAGCTTCCCTTGTCGTTTTTAGGTCCATAATATTGTTATTTAATTACTGCCTTTGCCCTGGCTAAATACTGCAGACGGTCAGAGTAACCGTTTAAACCGCCATTAACAAGCCTGGTACACATTTCAGCATCATCCTTATCTGCATACCGGTTTATCCTTCTGAATACCGACCAGTACCATCCTGAAGCTTCCCAAGCCATTCCCAGATCTTCTTCAAGTATTTTCGGATTATCAACCAGTTCAGGTTTATCGATGTATTTAAAGAATAAAGTATGGTTGTTCCTTCCAGTGAGCTGAATAGGACCGTGCCCGCGAAACTTCTTACCGTCACCCGCTTTTGTGTTCCCTAAGTCTCCCCTGCCTTCGTATGCTTCACCTGAGGCAATTTCATGCATCCATCTTAAACTGCCTGATTCGTGGCCACATTGAGCGAGGAAGTGCTGAGCTCTCAGCGGTGTATTAATTTCAAACTTTGAAAGACAGTTGTTTATTAAAGGAAGATGAAGTTCCAGTGTAGCTCTCTTTGCAGTTTTCATAATATATGCAAGCTGCTCAAGAGTAATTCCTTTTGATTCCGGTACCGCCAGATTTGCCGGCGGAACAAAGCCTTTTGTTATTGCAACTGAAATTGTCTTATCTCCTACAATTCCATCATCTTCAAGGTCATTATCTTTTTGAAAATTCTTTGTTGCATTTTCGACCTGACGCCCGAAAATCCCGTCTTCAGCTCCGCAGTTGTAACCGGCAGAATTCATATATTTCTGCCAGGCTTCTATCTGCCCGCCGATCATTCCCCTTTTTAAGATCATTTTATTCTAGTTTAGTTTATGGATTATGGTTTATTAGTATCTATCTCACCTGATTTTTCAGCCCACTTCGATGATACTTTAGCGCCGAATGCAAACCCGACTATTCCAAGAATAAGGAAAGTCATTGGAGCAATGTATGCTATATCCGGCGGAATAACTGTACCGTTAAATATCAGAGGCTGTGAGTAATATACTTTAAAGGTTATCATGACTGACATAAATAAAGCTACCACCAAACAGGCAGTACCTGCCAAGCGGGTCCAGGATAAACGCCCGTCATTTTCAGTCCAGAATTCTTTCATTTAAATACCGCCTTCCCAAAGAAATACCCGGTTGATAAACCCCCAACGATAATAGC
>JABFSP010000230.1 GCA_013140565.1 Ignavibacteria bacterium | reverse complement strand
GATATATCTTCATGGATTATTTTTTTACTATAACTAATTCGTTTTCAGATAATTTTGTTTTAAGCTTCTCTGAATTTGACATTTCAAGCTCAAAATTCTTGCCGTCAATTTCAAATCTAACAGGCGCAATATCGCCCGTGCCGGATGACCAGCTTACTTTTTTTTGTGATGAAGAGGAGGTTACATTAAATTCATGGAACTTCATTTTAATACTGTTCCCGTTCGGGAATTGTTTAGTCTCGGTTCTTTCACCTGTATACTCCAGCGTGAAATCAGGAAATTTCAGCTGCTCCCCCTGGGAGAACTTTACGACAATATCATAATCATTCATACCAGTTTGATTTGAACAATTCAGAGTAAACAACGAAATGAATATTAAAATTAACAATTTCACATTAACTTTATTCATAAAATGTTATTGCAATACCAGTATCTTGCCCCATACAGTTTCATCTTTATCTATCTGTATGCGGTAGAAATAAACTCCGTTTGAAACCTGTGTTCCGTCATCGCGTTTGCCATCCCATGTTGCCCAAATAACATCCGGTGATGTACGCTGGGCATTCTGTATTACTGTTCTTACCGGGAACATCGCAAAATCAAATATCTTAATAGTAACTGATGTTGAAGTTTTGCCGGTCTTGTAATATATCCTGCATACTTCGTCATCAGGTGAATACGGATTTGGCGCCGCGTATGATTCGTTTGTGGCTGTTATGTTCTGGTATGCACGGAATATTTTCCATTTGCCAACCCAGGGACTCGTGAGAGTATCAGTTGTGCGCGCAAGCCCATCACCTGAGCCAACCCAAACAGAATCGCCCTGTGAATCAACCGCATAAAACAGATTAGTTCTTATCTGGTCGCGGATAAATTCATCGTAAATAATAGATGGCCTTGACCAGCTGAACGCCTGAGGCGTAAAATAACTGCGCCATACACCGTCATCGGTTGCGCCGTAAACTATCGAATCCTTAAAGCCAACATTATGAGTGAAAGCTACATCAAGTGTATTGCTCCATGAAGCACCGAAGTTTGACGAAAAACTGAACGCAGAAAACTCGCCGCCCTTGGTTGGGTTTGATGATGCCCATACAATGACATTATTGCCGTATTTCTGCACATCAAGTCCAACAACAAAATCACCTGATACTCCGTTGCCTGTTCCGGTGCTATCAAAATTGTATTTCTTCCAGCTTACACCCCAGTCACTCGACCTGTTAATACCGTTAGCAGTACCAACGTATATAGTGGAATCATTTTCTGCGGTTACCGAAAATCCCTTATGGTTATTGTTACCTAGGGGCGGGTCGCGGGGATTAAGCTCAAAATTATAGGGTCCGCCTGTTGGTGTAATTGTATTAAAAGCATCAGGCGGCAGAACAACGCGCTGCCACGATGCGCCAAAATCAGTTGATTTACGTGTACCCCCGGCCCATGATGTTATCCAGAACACCAGTGAATCAGAGGAATTGTTTTTACGGGTAATTTCTATATCGTATGAAAGATTAAACTCATCCACCACAACAGGTAAAGCAGTGATAGTACTTATTCCGTATTGTATCGTAGAGTCATTTGCTCCATCTATAGGCTGCGGATATGCTGCCCATGTTACGCCGTAATCGCTGGAGACCTTTATACCTGTTCCTGTAGGAACATATTCTTCATTTATCAATTGCGAGTACGCAGTTGCAACAACTACCCAGTTCTTATAAACTGCCAGACCCGAAACATCATCATCACCGAATGGCTCTGTACCGTAAAAATTTTCGAATGATAAACCACGGTTAGTTGTGCGTGATATGCCTTTGCCTGTTCCGAACCAAACGGTATCACCGCCATCGTTGCTGACAACAATAATATCAGAAATGAAATTCGAAATTATAGTCTGTGAGGAAACCGGCGATGAAGAAAATCTGCCGATCAGGTTATTACCTTTTCGGTAGTTTTCAACAGGTTTAAGTTTTTTATAAACATCATTTGATATCTTAAAATCTTTTGGCAGCATTTGCGCAAAGCCGATATTAAACGACGCCAGTATCAGTATTAAAAGGAGTTTTTTCATTTTCAGAATTTTAATAAACATAAATAGAATCGCTTAATATATTGCTTGTATCACCTGAACGGTCAACAGCCCTGATATAATATCTGTAATAACCTGTTTCATTAGGTGGACCAAAGGTCTGCCTGGTGAACTTACTGTCGTTTGCAACAGTATCACCGCTTGTAACGCCGGTAGTACCTATCTGGCAACAGCTGCCGTCATCAAACAGCTCCAGCGATGAAGTTAATGGAACCCCGCTTGGACGGAAACCGGTATAAAAAACTTTTGCAATATCACACGGACCGTTTGGATCGGTTGCTGTTATCATAAATACAAAGAAGGACGGAGTATTAACCTGGATACTATCCGGCGAAATAACTATTCCGGCGGCAACTGGAGGCTGGTTGGGAGACCTTATGATCTGAATATCCGGTTGTATCGGACTGCTTGTTAACCCGGAAAAATTTGTTGCAAGAAATTCAATTCTATGTAAGCCAACCTGCCTGCATGAAAAGACATAACTCAGTACACCAGTATATTTGCCGTCACCTGCAGTAGTATCAGGGTAAACGCCATTATCCTGCAGATTTACTGATGCAAGGATGTTATTGCCCAGATCATAGAATTTTACTTCTACTTTTTCAACAGGGTCTTGTGATTCAACAGTTGCACCTGCAATAATTCCGATGGTATCAGAATTAAATATCTGCGGTGTATAAAAATAACTTGTTATGGAAGGAAAATACAATATCGGGTCAATTACACTGCTATCTTCCTTCTCGCAGGAATACATAAATATTCCGAGAATGACCGGGATTAAAAAATATTTTATTTTGCGCAAGCTATGGATTGTTAGTTTAAAAACGATATGTAGAAATTTCGATAGGCTGAATTTAGGTTGTTATTGTGTGATTTTCAATGAATTTTGAAATATTATTAACAAATATAGGGTATATTTTAAAAAAAGCAAGTAAGAAATGAGAAATTAATATTTTCGATAATTGTATATAATTCCTTGAAATATTACTCTATCGGGTTAAAATGAAGCGTTATGCGTCAAATGAATTCTGCCAAATTCAGCTTTTCTTTTAATAATTGGTACCTTGGGTCATTATGCGGCACTTTGAATGCAGGATGCTCAATAATAATTGCCACGGGTCCAATTCTTTTTTCCACACATTGGAATAAATGATAAAATGCCCGGTCAAGCTCGCCCAATGAAAGCCAAATCATGGCAAGATCAGCATCAACTACAATGCCGGGCTCAGAAGACTGCCACTCCTCAATTTTTGCAATACAGCCCAAAGCTTTATCTGTTTCACCTGAATTTGCATATGCACAGCCAAGCGGTGTGAATCCTTTTAAAGGATGTTTTATTGCCAGCCGTACTTCCTCAAAAATTTCAGCAGCTTTCTTCCAGTCACCTTTAGCACCAACACACCAGCCTTTCAGTTCCAGCGCAGCGCGCATTTGCGGATACATTTCCAGCAGTAATTCAGCCTGCTTTAAGCCATCATCTGCCCTGCCTGAAATCAGGTAAGCATCCACAAGTGATTTATTGACAATCGGCGAGAGCGGGTCAGCTTCAAGCGCTTTTTCCATAACAGCAACAGCTTCGCTGTTTTTTCCGGTAATGAGATAATAAAAAGATAAGAGCTGGTGTGCATCAGTAGCTGCGGGGTTAAGTTCTATAGCTTTCTGCAAAGAATCAAATGCCTCATTCCATTTCCAGTCATAAAGTAAATATGCAGAGCCTTTTGCAGCATAACCCGCAGAAAGAGTACTATCAAGCTGTAACGCTTTATCGCTGTATTTATGAACCAATGCAAATGCATCATTTGGCTGCATTTGCCCTGTTGAGCCAAGGAAAGCATAAGCCTCTGCTGTCATAGCATATGAATGCGCATAATTAGGTTCAAGCGCTATTGCCTGTTCAAAAAATTCTATTGCCTTCTTAAAATTCTTTGGAGTTACCTTATTGTAGAAATGGAGACCTTTTAAAAAAAGTGTATATGCATCCAGATTTTGAGTAGGCACTTTAACAAGTTTTTCATCGTGTTCTTTAGCGGTCAGGTTTTCGCGGCACTTATTTACTATTATACCGCTTATTTCATCCTGTACTTTAAAAATATCGTTTAAGTCACGGTCAAAATTCTCGCTCCAGATATGATAACCATCGGCAGCATTTATAAGCTGGGCGGTGATGCGCACGCGGTTACCTGATTTGCGCACGCTTCCTTCAAGAATTCTGTTGACATTAAGCTGAATACCAATTTCGCGTATATCTGTGTTCTTTCCTTTAAACGCAAAAGCTGAGGTTCTTGAAGTTACCTCGAGGCCTTCAACTTTTGAAAAAACATTCAGCAGTTCTTCGGAAATTCCGTCACTGAAGTATTCATTTTCAGGGTCAGCGCTCATGTTTACAAAAGGCAATACAGCAAGGCGGTTAGCCGGCTGTTTGGTCTTGCCTTTGAGTTCATCTCTTGCAGGCACGACAAGTCCGCTGTTTTCAACAGCAAATACACGCAATGGTTCAATAACATTCTTGAATTCAAAATAACCCATTTCGCGGGCTGAAAGGTTTTGCTGGTTTTTTATTTCATCATACACTTTTTCTGAAATAAGAATAGAACCCGGAACTGCAAGCGATTCGATCCTCGAAGCGATATTTACACCATCGCCGTAAATGGTTTCATCCTCCATTGAAATATCGCCAGAGTGCAGGCCAATTCTCAGGTCAACTTTCGGGTCCATACGCAGTGTCTGCTGAATTTCTATGGCACACTTAACACCGTCAATAGCGCTGTTAAAAATGCTTAGTGCCCCATCTCCGTAGTACTGCAACACTTCACCATTGTATGCAGCGGCAGTTCTTTCAAGAACTTCCTTCAGTCTCCGCCGTTTTTCTTTTGCAAGCTGTTCATTCTGCTGCATAAGAGCGGTATACCCGGACATATCAGAAAACATTATTGCAGCTAATTTACGCATTGTAGAATTCAGTAAAAAATCTTCAGAATAGTTAAACAGTTTACAGGATAAAGTTTTATCATGCTTAAAAATCACAGCAAATATTATCATTAATTACACAATATACAACAATAATACAGCATAAAAAAAGCTCCCTGTTACGGGAGCTTTAGCTATGAAAATGAGTCAACGGATGAACGGGCTTAACGTACTAACAACAATTTCCTGGTCTGCCTGAACTCTCCTGCCTGTATTGTATAGAAGTATATTCCGCTTGCAAGATTACCTGCATCAAACTTAACGGAATGAACTCCTTTTTTCTTAAATTCATCAACCAGTCCTGCTACTTCTTTACCAAGTATATCATATATCTTTATCTTTACATATGTATCATTAGGCAGTGAGTAGCTTATGTTTGTAACCGGGTTAAACGGATTTGGATACGCGCTGGTTGAGAAGAACTTAACAGGTGACTGCTCCTGCTGCCCGATCTTCTTAACTGCGGTATTCAGCTCAAAGTTCTCGCCGCCTGTCACTATCTCCCTGTCAGTTCCATCCTGGGTATACTGTTCAACCTGCAGAGTGAACCTATCGCCGTCTCTTGGCGGCTGCTCAAACAGGTCAAATTCAAATTTGATAGTGGACATTTCCTCAGCATCCATTTTCATATCGGAAATGAAAGCATCAAGTTTAACAATCTCTATCTTTGTACCTTCCAATACCTTTATGCCGTCACTGACCATACCTCCATCTCTCCAGTGCGCGTGGAGTTTTTCGCCCAAGTCGACAAAAATTCTTCCGTATCTCTGGAACGGGTTGTGCACCTGTTCTCTTGGGGTCAGGAAACGGAGCTTTATCAACGCTACGTCGCGCTCAACATTCCTAACAGTAACCCAGCCGGCTGCCATTGGCCCGCTTGGACCGGTAAAGTCATCAACCACGGTTATGTTCTTCCACACGATGTTATTATTGTTCTTAACATTCGTATATATTCCGGGTCCTTCCGGGAACGTCATTCCGTATGGCGAAACCGGCGAGGTTTCTATTCTTGCCAGCAGGCAGAAGTGCGAGCTGTCTGAACCAAATCCAGAAAAATCGGACGGGTTCGGGGGGAACCACGGTATTTCAAATATTATTGAATCACCGGGAGCAAGATTTGAAATTATCGGCATGCTTGTATGAATGATATTTCCATGCAAAGTCGGACCGATATAATAATTTATCCATTGTGTTGGCCAGCTTAAACCTGTGGAAGCTTTTGCCCAGTATGTCTTTAACTGTCCGCTGGCATAACAGCCGCCGCGGTTACGAACCATTACATAAATATAATTCGGATTATACGGATATAGAATTGAATCCCTGTATTCAGGGTTCTGGTGCTGGTGCGGATTAGCGAAACCATCCTGCTGTGTCCTTACCCAGATATCCTGGCTGACCCACATCGGGCCGTTGTCCGGATTAGGCTCTGTTCCATCATCAAGCCATGTATCTTTTGACCACAGGTCGGGTCCTACATCTATCTTAGCGGTCCATACCTGGTATATACCTGAAAAATTATCAGCCCAGAATGGCCATACTTTTGTGCCTAAAGAAGTTACCCCGATGTAATCACCCTGGTAACCGCCTGCAAGTCCGGCAATTGGCGCAGGAGTAAAACTGTGATCGCTTGCTTTAATATCTGTCCATGTAGTTCCGCCGTTCATAGAGCGTGATAAATAAACTTCAGCCTGTGTGCTGGTTACATTGCGCTGGTCATAATACACTACGTTAACGCCGCCGCATTCATCAACCCTTACGGCAGGCATGTAGTTAAGTTTACCGGATGGATCCTGGTTGACTCTAGTCCTTGTCCACGTTGCGCCGTTATTTGTTGAGCGCATCAGAATTACGTCTGAGTTATCAAGTGCCGGTGCAAAATTCTTTTCGGCGGCAACAACATAAAGCCACCCGTTACGGGGTCCGCCTGTTTTATCGATATCAAGCCTCGGGAATCCGTTGCACCTGATACCGTTAACTAAATTACTTGTCCTTATTCCGTTCATATCAGCAACATGGTTGCTTGCAAATGCCCATGTTACGCCGCCATCTGTAGACCTTGCATAACCAAGGCTGTCTTCGGTGGAATTCTGCCCGTTTGTTGTGCAGTTAGCCCACACTACATGAACTACTCCGCCGGGTCCGACCCTTACGTCACATCCCTGGTGATGGTGACCGGGTGATATTGGCGGACTGACAGGCGCTGCCGTACTCCATGATACACCGCCATCAGTTGTATATGAAATAACTATCCTGTATGTAAATGCCCCTGAAAAATTTGTCCAAACGGTATAAGCCCTTCCGAAATATGTACTTCCTGTCACGTCATCAACCGCGGAAAGATTTTTATCGAAACTGCTTGCGCCCGGGAAATTTACCTGGCCTGTCCAAGTGGAACCGTTTGTATTTGAATAAGCCGCGCCCTGTATAACCGAGTGACCGAACCTTCCGGCCCATGTGCTGCCCACAGGCCATATCCAGTTTGCAGGGTCGCCGCTGTTGGGTGTAAATGTCTGGTGGCTTCCTGCCCATGTTACACCGCCATCAATTGATGCAGTATAACCGGTTCCGTAAAACGATGGACCGAAAGAATTCCACGATGCAAAAATTATGTTACTGCTCCCCTTTTGGGTCGTTACATCAACCTCGCTTTGCGTTGCCGTATGCGGGAACGGTCTGAAGCTCGGACCAATAACATAATTACCAAGCTGTGTGTTTATGTATCTATCCGAAGTATTGGGGTTAACAAAATAAAGTGACTGCGGCAACGGTACGAAATCACCCGTAACCCTTACCTGCGTTGAGGGGTCAAATGACCACCTGACGTCTTCGTTTTGCGCAAACAGTAAAATACAGTTGCACATAATGATAACGCCTGCAATAAGTAAATATTTTATTTTACTCATTTCTGATCCTCCGTAAATTTTAATTTTTTGAAAAATATAAATTAGAAATAAACCGTTTCCATTACTCACAGATAATTTCACGGATTGTTATCAAGCTCCTCATAAACATTCACAATTGCCCCTTCCATGTTGTAAACGGTAACAATACAAATCCCGTTATTACACACCCGTGTAATTCTGAATTCCGGGTCAGCGTTTGCAGACGCGGAAAACAAATGGATCGAGATCATGATCAGCAGAAAAGGAAGAAAGAAACCCAGGAATTTTTTTGTATAATTTTTCATTTGTGGTTAAGTTTAGTTATGGTTAATTAATAGGTCTATTTACATTTAACTTATAAATTTAATCAGGAATTGACAAAGAAATTATTCTTAAAATGACGCTGATTCCTATAACGCAGTTCTATCATATCTTGCGAAAATTGATTATATTTAAATATTCCCGTTAATATTTTGCCGTTAATTTTTATGCAGAAATATGAACTATAAAGTCAACGAACATCTGACAGCTATGGTCAGAAGCTTAAGCAAAAAAGACATCAGGGATTTCAGAAAATTCCTGAGAAGTTCTTACTTGAATCCATACCCAAAAGCCGAAATACTGTTCAATTCACTGATAAGTTTTAACCCTGATATCAGCGGTTCAAAATACAACCGCTTAGAAGTTTTCAGCAGGATGAAAACCGGGAAGCAGTATAACGATTCTACCATGCGCGATCTTCTTTCAAAACTGAAATACCTGCTGGAAAAATACCTGGCATACTGCAGCTTTGAAAAGGATGAGTATGACCATATTACACAGCTGAGGAAACAGCTTTATTCACGCAGACTCTATGACCAGATTGAAAAAAATATCATGCAAGCGGAAAAGACAATACCCGGGTATAATGTTGCTGACCCGGATTACTTTTATAAAAAAATTAAAGTTGAAACAGAGAAGTTCAATAACTTTGTGATCAACAGGAAACTTTATAATGAGCAAAGCCTTAATGATTCGATCATATCGCTGAATTCATCAGCCAAAAACCAGCTTGCCCTGTTCATACTTGAATCCATTAAACAAAATGATAATATCCTGAAGATCACAAAAAGGCAGGAAAAAACAAAAACAAGGAATGTCATACCGGAACTGCTCAAACCTATCAATCTGAAAAAAATCATTGTATCACTAAAGAAAAACAACAGCGAGCTCAGTCATATATTCCAGATATATTTCAATCTCTACCTCCTTTTTTCCACCGGGAAAGGTGAAAAATATTTTCACCTGCTTAAACAGGATATTATCGAGAACTCGGATAAAATAAACGCGGATGAACTTCATTTTCTTTTCGGCAGGCTTATTGATTACTGCGTTAATATGTGCAACGACGGAAGATCTGAATACTACAAAGAGCTGTTTAACGCTTACGTTATAATGCTTGAAAAGAAATACTATACCAACAGCTCTAATAAATATATATCCCAGGATCTTTTCCGTAATATTTTCCAAACCTCAATAAGGATAAACAACCTTAAGTGGGCAGAAGAATTCATAGTAAAATACAGAAAAGAACTGCATCCCGTAAACAGGGACAGCATGTTTTACTACTGCTATGCATATATATATTTTGAAAGCGGAAACTTCGATAAAGCGCTGGAGTACATACTGAAGATAAAGCAGGATTACTTTGCGCTTAAAATAGATATTAAAATTCTTCATTTGAAGATCTATTTTGAGCTTGGCATGTATGAGCAGGTATACAACCAGCTTGATAGCTTCAAGCATTTTATCACCAACCACGAGCAGATAATTCCGGGCAGACGTGAGAAGATCAAAGATTTCCTGTATTATTTTGAAAGGGTACTAAAAGCAAAGCTGAAAGAAGATGAGGAGTCAGTGGGATTTTTACACCAGGAACTGACAAAAAAGAATGACAGGCAGTTCTTTAACTGGCTTACACAAAAAGCTGAAAAACTGAGTAACACTAAGAAATAAAGACCTCTTTAGAGCAGCAACAAACCGCAGCAAGCTTTTTCAGAACTCAAACCTCAGCCCGTTACTTAAGTAATAAGTGGTCTTTGGCACTCCGGGGAAAGGACGGGTATCATACCTGTAATTAAACCCGGTTTTGAATTTAAGGTTCTCGAAAATTTTGAACATCAGGTCAGATTGCGATAGCACCCTGTAATCTTTAAAGTCCTGCATATTGGGCTGGAAGTAAACTGTACTGCTGAATTCTACCCTGTCGAAATCAAAAGTAAATGAAAGATAACTGCTTGTCCGGTGATTCCTTTCAATGATAAGCTTATCAACTGATTCCTGGTATTCATACATATATAACGAAGCAATGTAAGCGCGGAATTTATCGCTGTCATAAAGCTTTAACCTTGGACCCGTTCCCGCAAGTACTCTCTGGCCCACTTCAAGGGCTTTGTTGTACTGGTACTGCGCGAAAAATTCCCATCTCAAGAGTTCCTTCGTTACTTTCCTGTTATACCTTACGTGGGCAAAACCTGAATTTACGAACTGCGTACCTGCGCCTTTGATTATCCTCATTTCATTGAGGAAAAGCCAGAGATCATTTTTGCCTTTGAACTGCAGGTGAATCAACGCCCCGAGATCAAAGATCTCATCAACTGATTTAGAGAACTGGAAGCTCGCCTCAGCAGTACCTATCCAGCCTGTTGTATCAGAGCGCATTCTGCGCGATTCAATATTAACCACCTGCGCAAATACCGCCGATGAAGAGAGTATTAACAGTAAAAATACAATTGTTTTCAAATCTGCCTCCGTAAAATTTTGTGAATGCAATTTAGCTCTATCTGCCAATACTTACAATAAATAAAGCTTCAATTTACTCGGAAAAATTATGTGGATTGTTGCCGGAAATCAATGAGCAATTAACAATGAACAATCCCGCAAAGCGGGACTTCGAAAATTATTTCATAATTTTCTTGTGAGCTATTAAATAAAAGCAATTGACAAAAACCAAATAACAAAAATCAAAAGGAAATTCTTTTAAATTGAATAATATCTGATACATTTTATTTGTAATATTGTATCTAATTTTATAATAACATGGATCTGGATTACATTAATTTTACGGAATTCTTTCAGTCGGTTTGCAAAAGGTACGGTAACGAGGGCGCGATATACTGGAAAGACACCAATGAAAATAACAAAGAATATAAAAATATCACAGGCGGAAAGCTTAAGGAGTTAACCTACCTGCTCGCAAAAGCAATTGAGCAGTTCGCCATTAAACCCGGTGAAACGGCTGCGATTATTTCTGAAACACGGTTTGAATGGGTTGTTACTGATTTCGCCTGCATATCAAAACAAATTGTCACAGTGCCCGTTTACCCCACAATGACATCGGAGCAGATAAGATTCATACTTCAGCATTCAGAAAGCAGGCTTTGTTTTGTTTCAACCAACTTAATGGCTGAAAAGGTGAATGCTGTATTTAATGAACTCCCTAAACTTAAAAAAATAATTACATTCAATAAAACAGATCATACAAATGAGCATATAATCAGTTTTGAAGAGCTGATATATGGCGAACTGCTGGAAGAAAAAACTGCTTATAGTGATGACATAGCTGATAGTTTCTTCAGTGAAATGGCAAAAAAACAATTAGCGGGTGACCTTCTTACAATTATATATACCTCAGGCACAACAGGAATCCCGAAAGGCGTATGCCTTTCACACAAAAACGTATTGGCAAATGTTAAGCAGTGTACTGATTCATTCCCCGTACACCCTGAAGATATTTTTCTTTCATTTCTGCCGTTAGCCCACACATATGAAAGAACCGGTGGTTATTACCTTCCTCTTTCAAAAGGCGCAAAGATATATTATGCAAAGAATATCGATACTCTGGCCGCACAAATGGCGGAAGTTCGGCCTACCATAGTACTTGCAGTGCCGATGCTATTCACGAGGATAGCTTCGAGGGTAACAAAAAATATAGAACAAATGTCCTTATTAAAAAGAACAATCACAAAGCGGGCATTAAAGATTGGCAAAGCATTCAGAGAGAATAAAAATAATACGTTATGGAAGATAGCCGATAAAAAAGTATTTTCAGTGATACGCGAAAGAACAGGCGGGAGGATTAAATTCTTTATATCGGGAGGTTCTGCCTTGAGCAAAGAAACCGCCGAATTTTTTGACTCAATAGGCATTCTAATTTTGCAGGGGTATGGAATGACAGAGGCATCGCCGGTAATATCTGTAAACAGGCTGGATAATAATGAATTCGGAACGGTGGGTCCGCCGCTTGAAAACGTAAATGTAAAAATAGCCGCAGACGGTGAAATACTTGTACAGGGTGATAACGTTATGCTTGGCTATTTTAAGAATCAGAAAGATACCGATGAAATGATAATAAGCGGCTGGCTGCATACGGGTGATATTGGTGTACTTGATAAACACGGAATGTTAAAAATTACAGACCGCAAGAAAACTCTGATAAAAACCGCCACCGGGAAATATATTTCGCTTACTCACATAGAAGAGAACCTTGAACGCTCGGAGTACATCAGCCAGGTGATATCATTTGCATCGGATGAAAAGGACTATGTAACAGCGATTATCGTACCAGACCCTGATATGCTGGAGAGCCTGGCAAAAAAACTTGATGTGAAGTTTAGCGAACTAAAAGACCTGACGGATAATGATATCATTCATAATTTCTTTGAATCCGAAATTGATGTACTGCAGAAACCTCTTGCAAAGTATGAAAGAGTAAGGAAATTCGCTCTGCTTGATACACCTTTTACAATTGAAAGCGGTGAACTTACCCCAACTTTGAAGCTTAAACGAAAAGTAATTGAAGAAAAGCATAAAGCAATTATTCAGGATTTTTACAGTTAAGTTTTGAATTATCGGGGATAGCGGCTTACACCTGTCACCCAATCCGCTGTGGCGGATCGGTTTGGGAGACCTACTGATGCCAAAATCTGTCGTTTTCTAAAACTATCAAAAGTTTTTTTCTTTTCAGGAATTTAATTATAAACTCAATAATTGTTTCCCATTGTAAACTTATGTTTTTTATGTTCCTTATTATTAGAT
>JABFSP010000001.1 GCA_013140565.1 Ignavibacteria bacterium | reverse complement strand
ACATAAAGGAGAGCATATTTATGCATAAATTTTCCAAAATGCTGTTAATATTTATATTGGCAGTTTCTTCCGGTTTTGTTGGCTGGAATAGTTTCAGCCCGGGCTCTGATGCCGGTAATATTACTGACTATTATTACTACCAGGGCCACAGATACTATCTTAACCATAAAGCTGACTTAATTTACGTTAAGCTGAAAAACAAAATAAGTAAAAGTGAATTTGAGGAACTTATCAGTTCATACGGTACAATTCCTGCAGATTATTCATTTGAAAAAAATGACGATAGGCAATTCATAAAATTACGTGCTGATCTGGATAACACTTCTATCAACACAATTGTAAGTAATTTAAACAACAATAATTCGGTTGATTTCGCTTCACCGGTTTTTGGAATGAGAGATGGTTACGGCAACAGCAACACTTTGATTGGATGCGAAGATAATATAATACTTCAGTTCAAACCCAATTTCAGCAGGCAGCAGGTTGAAAGTTATTTAAGCAGCAAAAATATGACCATCATTAAGCAGCTTGAGCTTTCCGGCGGGCTATCATTCATAGTTAAGATACCAAACGCTGTAAATAAAACTTCAATTGATTTTGCAAATGAAGTTTACGAAAATGGCGTTGTTAATTACGCTGACCCCGGCTTTTTCTATACAAACCTGCTTCAGATAGTCCCGAACGACCAGTTCTTTCCTATGCAGTGGTCAGCAATCAATACCGGAACAAATATTCCCGTAACCGGTAACGGTACCGCAAATAATGATATGGGACTTGATAGCGCATGGGACCAGACCACAGGAATTCAGCAGTGCAGAATTTCAATTGTCGATTCAGGTATAGATACAACACATCCTGATCTTGCAGCTAACGTAGTAAACGGCTATAACTTCAATTATTTTTCAAATACATATGGCGGAATAGATGATTTCGGGCACGGCGCATCCTGCGCAGGGATAGTTGCGGCTCTTGGCAATAATACAATCGGTATATCAGGTGTTGCACCAAACGCGAAAGTATTTTCGGCAAAGATATTTAATTCAGGCGGCAGCACTACCACAACTGCTATTACAAACGGTATGATTGGCGTAAGAACTTTTGGCGATTGCTGGATAAGCAGCAACTCCTGGGGCGGAGGAAGCCCGATAAGCGCCGCTGATAACGCTATACTTGACGGTACAACCCTGGGACGCAACGGTAAAGGTATTGTTTGGTGTTTCGCAACCGGTAACGGTAATTCAGCCGTAAGTTGGCCTGCAACTCTGACAACAGTTATTTCAGTCGGCGGTGTTTCACCTTGCAACGAAAGGAAATCACCTTCGAGCTGTGACCTTGAAAACTTCTGGGGTTCAAATTTCGGTACAGGCCTTGACCTGGTTTCGCCCTGCGTGAAAATTTATGCAACCGTTCAGGGCGGTGGCTATACAAGTACATTTAACGGAACTTCAAGCGCAACTCCAAATTGTTCAGGTGTTGCAGCATTGGTACTTTCAAAAGATTCAACCCAGACATGGGATACTGTCAGAGCAAGGCTTAACAGAACAGCACAAAAAAGAGGGGCTTATACATATACTTCAGCCGGTCCATTGCCGCAATTAGGCAATACATGGAACAACGAAATGGGATACGGAATAATTAACGCGAACCTTGCCTTGCTTGCAGTCGGTCCCCCACCATCACTGCCGGCAAATGATGTTATTGCAGGTCCGTTCCTAAGCATGCCTGTTTCATTCACTGTTAACCTTTCATATACAATTAAGGCTAAGGTTACCAACGGCGGAACGAACGCACAGACCAATCTTCCTGTAAGATTTTCCATAAACGGTACAACACTGACAACTAATACAATTGTAAGCCTGCCTTCAGGGGCAGTTGATTCATCAGCTTTTTCATGGACACCTACAGTTGCAGGAAACTATACATTAAGGATAATCAGCGCAGCAGCAATTGATGAAAACAGGGCAAATGATACAGTTACACAGGTTGTAACAGTTGCTCCGGCAGGACTAGTGAATTCACAAACACAGATTTGCAGGAATAATGTGAATCTGTTAATTCCTGATAATTCTACCGTTAGGGACTCGATTACTGTAAATATAGCAAATGCATTTAACGTAGTTGATGTTAATGTAAGAATTGATACTCTTATTCACACGTGGGATGCAGATCTTGTATTAACATTATCAAAAGGCGCTGCAAGCTGCACAATCATAAATCATGTTGGCGGCAGCGGCGATAACTTTATTGGAACAGTGCTTAATGATTCAGCAGGTTCATCATTGCCGGCAGGCACTGCGCCGTTCACAGGCACATGGAGACCTTCATCTCCATTAATTGCATTGAACGATATCCCCGTAAACGGTACATGGGTACTTAATATTACCGATGATGCGCCAGGCGATACAGGTTTATTGAAAGCATGGTGCATTCAGGTAACATACCAGACATTGACAGGCGGCATTCAGACAATTGAAATACCAAATTACTTTTCACTTGCACAGAACTATCCGAATCCGTTCAATCCATCCACATCAATTAAGTTTTCAGTTCCTAAGCCAACAAACGTTACACTGAAAATTTATGATGTACTGGGTAAAGAAATAGCAACACTTGTAAATGAAGTGAAACAGCCCGGTTTTCATACGGTTGATTTTAATGCTTCAAATTACGCAAGCGGAATTTACTTCTACAGAATTGATGCGGGTGAGTTCACATCAGTAAAAAGAATGGTATTGGTAAAATAACAGGGATCCGATTATTTAAAGTTGATTTCTAAAAACAAAAAGGTGCCTGAGTGGCGCCTTTTTGTTTAACATCAAATTATTCCGGGAAAAATAAATCCGTTTAAGAATTACTTTATCAAAACCATTTTTTTACTCAATTTTTTTTCGCCGGTATTGAGCGAATAGAAATAAACACCTGATGGCAGTTCAATTAAATTTAATGTCATGCTGTATTTCCCTATAGCTTTAAAACCTTCATTAAAACTTCTTACTTCTTTTCCGCTTGCATCAAATATTTTAATCCCAACTGAAGCCGGTTCTGATATATAATACTCAATAACCGTTTCGGGGTTAAACGGGTTTGGGTAGTTTTGGTACAGTGTACTTTGTGTTGGTAAGGTATTGTTATTATTCTGCATCCCGATAACACTTTCGTTGTACTTAAATATTTTTCCGCGTTCACCAAAGGCATAGCCGCGGGCAGAAGATAAAAAGACAACATCGTTAACAGCCACGTTTCCGGGTGTTTCAAAACACTGCCACGTAGTTCCGGGTTTCATTGAATCGAGGTTAACCGCGAATTTACCTGAAAAGCTGAGTGCCGCCCATACTTCAGCGGGAGTCCTAAAAGAAAATCCGGTAGCGTTACCGAAACAGCCTGTTTGTTCATAAGCCCAGTTAGAGCCTCCGTTAGATGAAACCGCAAAAATGCTCCCCAGGTCGTAATCACCGCCCATAAGTGCAAGCCTGTTGTTACCCAAATACATTATTTTGTTAAGCGGTTATGCGGCTACGCACATAGAAAACCATGAATTTCCGGCA
>JABFSP010000043.1 GCA_013140565.1 Ignavibacteria bacterium | reverse complement strand
TTTTTGTCAATAATCTTACTACGCTCAACTGCTCCGATTATCGTACCTGCTACATCATAATCATCCTTGGCATAGAGTCCGGGCATTTCGGCGGTTTCACCGCCTATAAGTGCTGCGCCATTTGCTCTACATCCGCGAACGAGTCCCTTAACAATATCAACAGCTACTTTGGAACTCAGTTTGCCAAAAGCCATGTAATCCAAAAAGAACAGGGGAACAGCTCCGCAAACAGCTATATCGTTAACACAGTGGTTAACCAGATCTTCGCCAATTGAATCATGTTTTTTGGCCGAAACTGCTATTTTCAGCTTTGTGCCAACGCCATCTGTGCTGGCTACAAAAACAGCGTTTTTGTATGATTTTGGGATATTAAAGAAAGCACCGAAATTACCTATTCCGCTGATTACTCCGCTATTGAAAGTACCCTTCACCAAGGGCTTTATCCTCTCAACAAACTTATCTCCTTCGGAAATACTAACACCGGCTGCTGAATAAGTAGATTTCATTGACAAATATACCCAAAATAGGTATTATTTACAATCCCCAAAAATGCTCATAACAGCCTGTTTTAGCCACTTTTGCGGTTTAAAGTGTTTAAAGTGCATTACTAAAAGTAGTGTTTTCAGGTATTTTTGAATCATTTGAACAAAATAACGGTTAACAGTGAGGGATATGTGAACATATCACGGTATTTTTGAGCAACATTAAACTAACAAAAAGACGTGAGAGCTGGCGAAAACAAAATCGTATTCACAAAAGAAGAAGCAGAAGCGGGGAGAGAAAAAATCAAGCAGTTTAAGATAAACATCTCTAAGGTTATTACCGATGAGGCATGGAAACATTTTCCTGAGCTTTCAAAGCTCGAACTTGAAAAGTTCGTACTTTTTCAGGAAATAGTTAACTCTGTATCGGATGACTTGACCTTTAAGATCAATAATCTTTCGGGTAAAACAAACCGGAAAACAGCTTAATTTTTTCCTAAGTTCTTCTTGGGTAACACCGTTTTTTAAAGGGGATAGAAATTCTATCCCCTTTTTCATTTATTCTGCAGAAACCTACATGTCTGCGAAACAATCAACCAAAAATTTCCTCAATATTCCTTTCGTAATTTCAAAAAAATAATGTAATTTTGTGAAAATAATTAAGGAGGAGTTTAATAATATGAAAATGAACTGGGGCATGTGGATCGGGTTGGGCGGTGCGGCAATAGGGTTGATAGTGGGATTTGGGGCAGTAATAGCAACTAAAGCCTGGTTACCTATGATCATCATGGTTGTTGTGGTTGGAATAATGGCAACGGTGTTCTGGAAAACTTTATTCGGACCAATGGTACTTAGCCGCAGGCTTGCCAAATCAGGCTTTGCGACCACTGCAAGAGTTGTGGAAGTATCAGATACAGGAGTAACAGTCAATAACGCTCCGCAGGTGAAGATGGTACTCGAAGTTACTCCGCCAAACGGCGGTTCATATTTAGTTGAGACCAAACAGCTTATTTCAAGGCTGCAGACTTCGATGTACCAACCGGGCAATATGATACCTGTGCTGATAGATCTGAATGACAGGAACAGTATTGTTATCAATTATGAGGGTGCCGGCGGTTCATCGGGACAGAGCAATTCTTATAGTTCTAATGTTGTTCCAACGGGTCCATGGGCGGGGATGAGTCAGACGGATGCAGAAAGAAAGTTATTTGACTATGACGCAAAGAATAAAGAGATATTCGCTTACGGAACTTCATCAAAAGCGATAGTTACAAAATATACATGGCTGGGGATATATGTTAACGGTAACAATCCCGCAGTTGAAATTGAAGCGCAGGTTTTAGCAACGGATAGACCGGCATTTGGAGCCAGAATGGTTGGGGTAATTATGGAGCAGTCTGTACCCAAATTCCAGGTTGGGGAAGAGATTTATGTTAAGTATGATCCGAATAATACTTCTAAAGTCACCATAGAGCACAGTTGAGCAAAATATAGCTAACGCATATATATTAAAAATAGTTAGGTTGCGGTATTTATACTATTTTTACGGTATATCCTGATGTATGGTATGGCATATCAATTGCCATACCAATAAATCCCTGATTTTAAACTCTTTCGTTAGTAAATTACGGTTATAATAGCGTAATTTTGTGGTACTTCAAAATCAGGGGGATGACATGCAATACTTCAAATTAGTTGTAGTGTTATTGATATTGACAGTATTTTCCGCAAATGCACAACAAAAGGTTAAAACTAAGCTCAGCAGAAAGGTGCCAAAGGTATCACTGGCGATAAATGGCGGGTTTGGATATGTTTTAAGCTCCGCAAACGGCGAAGGCACAGATTTCAAGAGCAGTTATAACACTCCAGCCGGACACGTTTTTGATGCTAAAAACCTGGGTATGCAGCAGGGGTATGGAATTGGGGTAACCGCAAAGTTTGTTGTATCGAAAAACAAAAAACTCTCGGTAACAGGCACAACCGGATACAACCTGTTTTACAACTCTCAGGACCAGGGGATGAACCGGACAAGATGGAACATAATAAATCTGGGTGCCGGGGTTGAATACAACTTCACCCCCAAACAAAAAGAAAGTCTGTTTATAGGAGCTGACCTGAATTACAATCTGATGTTCGGGGCATGGCAGTCAAATGTGGTTTATCCTGATGGATATAAATCCAATATCTACACAAAATTCAGGCCGGCAAGCAGGTTTGGTATGAGTGTTACAACCGGAATGCAGTTTAAAATGAACAAAAGAGCTGATTTTTTTGTGGCGCTAAAAGGTGTGTGGGTGAATTTGATTCCTAAACAGAATTATTATACAAATGAACCGTATTCTACATACATGAATGATTCAGGAAACAGTAATGGAATTGAGCTCAACGGGAGAAAAGAAGTGATCTATATACAGGTCATTGCCGGTGTTAATCTGCCTCTAAGGTATTAGAATTAACACGGAAGTACAAAGTGTTTTCATAGCTGCATATCAGGGGGAATGCAGACTAACTTATAAAAGCGGGTTTTTTAACCCGCTTTTTTATTTACTAAACTATCAATAAATTTGCAGTTCAAACTAAATAAAAAACTGAAATGAAATACACTACATTAAAGGAATTCCTGGACGACTGGGCTTATGAAAGCTCATCAACATTAAAGGTTATAGATGAACTCACAGATGCTTCAATGGGACAGAAGGTGACACCCGAAGGTAGGTCACTTGGTTTTATTGGCTGGCACATCACAGAAACCGTAGGTGAAATGATGGGAAAAACCGGGCTTAAGGTCTTTACTCCTGATATGGAATCAGGTAAATGGGACCAGAGCAAAACCGCTGACCTGAAGGAATGTTATAAAAATGCTTCGGAATCGCTGGTAGAAAAGATAAAAGCAGACTGGAATGACGGGACGCTGGATACCGAAGATGATATGTACGGTGAAAAATGGAAAAGGGGAACGACTCTCAGCATTTTAATTTTACATCAGGCTCACCATCGCGGGCAGATGACCGTTTTAATGCGCCAGGCGGGAGTAAAAGTGCCGGGATTCTACGGACCAAGTAAAGAAG
>JABFSP010000030.1 GCA_013140565.1 Ignavibacteria bacterium | reverse complement strand
AAGGAAAAGACTGTTGATGTTTCGAAATTTGTACTGAAGCTTAAAAAATCACTTGAAAAAGAAAAGGTACCTGAAAATAAAAATGACATTAAAATTAAAGGCTGAGTTGTACTTGTAAATAAGGCTCCAGAGGGACTTGTAGGAAAAGGTTACACTGAACATGAAGTAAATGCAATAACTGATAAAGTGCGAAAAGAGGCACAAAGTAAGATCGATGAACGGGATAAGGAAATAATCAGGCTCAGGGGAATAATAGTTAAGATAATGGCTTTGGCAAATATTGAAGCTGTGAATTTGAGTGATTCGAAGTTAACGTTAACTATTAATCCAAACATTGCTTCAGGATTGAATAAAGGTTTTGAATATAAAGCGCCGATTATCAGTAATAATTCGGAAGGTGGTAAACTTTCCGGTGCGTGGTTAAGAATGCTTCAAGCTGTGAAGATGTTTCATCCGGTTCCTGTATCTGTGGAAAAGATATCATTTTGGTCAGATACGGGTATAAATAAAAGTACTTTTAAAAATGGTTTATCGTTTCTGAAATCGAAGGGATATATACAGAAATCAGATGGTAATGTGGTCTTGACTGATGAAGGTGATAGGGCTGCCGGTAATGTGGAAGCAATGCCGAAAGATTTTAATAGAATGGTAGAAATATGGCTTAATAGATTGGGTCCAAGTTGGGCTGAAATGTTTAAAGTTGTATTAGGAGCATACCCCAGTGATGTACATGAAAGTTCCATTTCAGAGCTGAGCGGTATAGAACGGAATAAAAGCACCTTTAAAAACGGTATGAGCCGCTTAAGAACTTTGAATTTAATCTATGAAACGGTAAAAGGCAGATACCGGGTATGCGAAGAATTTATGAATTAACTTTTTTGGCTTTATTGATCTCATCGCATATTCTGTCATAATCTTTTTCAGCTTCTTCGGATGTTTCGTACATACTTGTATAATAATCAACATCCGAAGGATCTTCAACTTTATCATACATTTTATATGAAACAAGTATTTCTTTATTTTCGCTTTTGAGTAATATTTCTACAATATGATCTGAGTTAACAATAAGTTCATTGATAATAATTAATTTGTTCATTTTTATTTTATTGAGTTTGCGGAATCCGGTTTGTTAAGAAGATTAAGAATGTTTGTATCAATACTTTTAATTTCAATTTGGGTAGGATCGGTATTGTTTATATGGACTTCGCGGCTATTGTTGTAAAGTAAAAAGTTAACTATGGAAGATACTACTATTGAAAGGAATGCAACATATAATGTTAAATTATGAGATTTCTTCCTGTCTCTTGATTCGGTTGCATTGTTGAGCTCAGCATCTGTTAGGTAATTGTTGTTGATGAAGCTTGTGAGCTGTGGTGTACTAAAAATTATGGTGTCTTTAAACTCAAATATAAAATCATTTATTCTTTGAAAATGGCGGTATTCATAAAGTTTTCTTGAATCATTATAATATAAAATAGCTGGAAAATGTCTCGAGGTTAGATTTAAAGTAAAAATCAATTTATGTTCTTCTAAGGTTTTAAGTAAGGATATGAAAGCAGTAATATCATTTTGAAGGTTGGCTGTTATTGTGATATCATCTAAACCGAAATAGGTAACTTCATTATGAATTTTATAATGTTTTTCTTTAAATACAATTTCTTTATTGATAAACTTATTAAAGTCTTTTTTTAGGGGTTCATATTCTAAAAATGCTATTGATAGAAAAGATGTAAAGTTCTCAATCATACCATTTTCAATGAAAGTGATGTATTCTTTTTCTTGGTCAGTTAATATCATAAGATTTTATTTTGATTGCTCAAATATAATTAAACAACTATAGCAAAATCAATTAAATAAGTAATATGGGAAATATTGATCTGGATTCTATCAAAATGCAGGAAATAATCATCGAGAAGGATCCTATAAAAGGCGGGTATAATATGAAGCAGGGTTACTTTGGTACCGCCCGGGAATATTGGGATAAAATTCAGGCTGAGAAGGAAAATGGGGAAAACATCAAAGATTACCTGGAGCGCAGGTCGTAACATGGGAAGTAAATATATCATGGGATTTAAGGAAGAAGGGTATATAGCCGGTGAAAGTGGGCTAAAATTCAAGGACTGGCCGCTTGTGTGGAATATAAAAGAGCCTGATCTGAAGGATTGCCTGGTTAACCGTGTCGCTTCTCATCCGTGGTGGATCGTCATTTGGGAGCCATTGAGCTCGAAGGTACCTAATCCAAATTTAATACAAGTCTGGACCTGTTACGCCAATACAGTGATATTTTATGCCCGGGGTTATATTCTGGATGATTGTTCAAGAATTAAGAATTTTAATTATCCGAAGGATAAATTATATCTGCAGGGTAAAAATCTTCAGTACCTGGAATACGGAAGAGCTGAATGGAAAATAAGATCTGCGGAATACTATCCGAAGGTAATTTGGGAAAATGAGGTATTTGACCCGGGACCGGGAAGAGTTGTATGGAAAAACAAGATGTGGTGGATGCTGCATTTAGCTAAAAGAATAAAATTTACTGAAGATATTAAGGTGCGCGGGAATGATAGATTTGAAATTGGCGGTATAGACGTATAAAGATATGATATATATTCGAGGAAATATAATTAATCTGTATTACCTGTTCGCTAGGGGGTTAATGGTGAATACAGAGATTGAAATACTTCTCATTGGAAAGAAAGGGTACCGGGGCGTCCAGATTTTGGACGCCCCTACATAAAGCGTTTTATGTACATGCGTTAATAAAATACTTCAATAACTAAATAGTTTATATAATGAAAACAGAAGAAATTGCAAAAGTATGTCATGATGCAAATAAATCATATTGTGAAGCAATAGGAGATAAATCTCAAAAATCTTGGGATGAAGCAGAAGATTGGCAAAGGGAATCAGCTATAAAAGGAGTTCAATTCAAATTGGATAATCCTGAAGCGGGTAATTCAGCTCAGCATGAAGCCTGGTTAAAAGATAAAGATGCTGAAGGTTGGGTATATGGTCCGGTAAAAGATCCAGTTAAGAAGGAGCATCCCTGTATGGTTCCTTATGATGAACTTCCCGAAGAACAAAAGAAAAAAGATGCTTTATTTTTATCAATTGTAAATGCATTAAAATAATTACGGGTGGAGAGTTGGCTCCACTTATTTAAAAAATATGAAAGAGACATTTATAAAAAAGTTTACAAACGATGAAGGATTGATGTTCTGGAAGATGAATCTACCTTATAACTTCTTTGATAGTGTGAACATTACTAATATTCTTGGGCATGAGGATAATAGAATTTCATGCAGTGATTTAATTATAAAATTCATTGAAAAGACTTATAATGTGACAACAGATGATTTTGTGCTGGAAGAATGGAGATTCAATTTTTATGCTTTTTGTATAACTGTGAAGATCATAGTCAACAAAGGATCTGAATATAAATTCATGAAGTTAAATCCCAGGTGGTGCAACTGATGAAGTTACTGAAAATTAAAAAACTTTCATTCTTCCTGAGGTATGGAGATCAATCGATTGAAAATCTGTTATTTCATTTGAATAAGA
>JABFSP010000247.1 GCA_013140565.1 Ignavibacteria bacterium | reverse complement strand
AATGCCTATGTGAGTTATGATTTTGCAGTACGCAATCTATTTAACTATCC
The DNA here is from genome assembly GCA_013140565.1 of Ignavibacteria bacterium. Classification (GTDB taxonomy): domain Bacteria; phylum Bacteroidota; class Ignavibacteria; order Tepidaquicellales; family OLB5; genus OLB5. The sequence continues at coordinate 3,533 of JABFSP010000247.1, read as the reverse complement.
ACACCCGATGCAGGGCGATACCTATTTTACATTTGACCTTGTTGCCTCAGAAGCACCGCAATCTTGCGTTATTAAAATATTTACCGTTGCAGGAAGGCTTGTGAAGGATGTAAAAGCCCCCGCAAGAGTCGGGTTTAACCAGGTTTACTGGGATGGCAAAGATGGTGATGGCGAAACAATGGCAAATGGCATATATTTGTACAAATTGATACTTGAAGGCAGCGGTAAAACAGAAACATCCATCCAGAAATTAGCTATATTAAAATAATTGAAAAAATTATTAATAATATTATCATTTGTAATTCTTTGCCAGGGAATTAATTCCCAGTGGTTCCAGCAAACCAGCGGTACAACCAATGTTTTGACAAATATATATTTTGTTGATGCAAATACCGGTACTGCCATAGGCCTGGCGGGAACAATTCGCAGGACAACGAATGGCGGAGCAAACTGGACAGTGCAGACTGTGCCCGCTGATAATCTTTTCGGTATTTTTTTCCTGAATGCATCTACAGGTTTTATATGCGGCGATGCCGTATTTTACAAGACTACAAACGGCGGAGCCTCTTGGTTCAACCCCGGGGCACCGGTAAAGTTATTCAGGGGCATATACTTTTTTGATGCAAACACAGGTTATCTATGCTCAACCGGAGGTGAAATTGACCATACTACTGATGGCGGAGTAAACTGGGTATCACAAAATTCAAATACAACACAGAATTTCAATAATATTTATTTTTTCAATTCATCAACCGGCTTCATTTCAGGCTACACAGGTACAATTGTAAAAACTACAAACGGCGGAGCAAACTGGAATGTACTTACCACAGGAATAACAGATCACATTTTTGCGTTTAGCATAATTTCTGAAAGCATTATTTATGCCGGTGGTGAAAACGGTAAGCTTATCAAAACTACAGATGGCGGAACAACATGGAGTAATCTCAATTCAGGGATTACAGGCAGAGTAACTAATTTCAGCTTTTTGAATGCAAACACCGGCACAGGTTCATCACATAGTAACTTTATAATTAGAACAACAAACGGCGGTATTAGCTGGGTATCACAGGTAAGTCCTGTTGCTGGCCAGGATTGGTATGGAGTAAGTTTTGTTAACGTTCAGACGGGTTTTATTGCCGGTGATGGCGGTAATATTATAAAGACAATAAACGGCGGCTTCCAAATACCGGGCTCCCCCAATCTGACTTTACCGGTGAACGGAGCGTTGAACGTAAGTTTGACCCCGCTGCTTGACTGGGATTCCATAGCGACAGCAAAAACCTACCAGGTGCAAATTGATGAAGATACAAACTATACATCACCTAATTTAGATTCTTCGCTGGTTTTGTTAAGCAGGCTTAACATTCCTTCAGGGAGATTGAACAATAACATACGCTATTATTGGCGCGTTAGAGGTCAAAGCGAAGGCGGCATAGGCCCGTGGTCAGCTAATTTTAATTTCAGAACAATAGTTGCACTTCCAAATGCCCCGGGACTTATTACACCCGTAAACGGAGCTTCAAATGTTTCATTGAATCCATTTTTTGATTGGGACAGCACTTCGCCTGCAGATTCATACACGCTTCAGGCTGCACTTGATACATCTTTCACTGACCCGCTGCCGGTATGGACATCGGGAATCATACATTCTTTCTTAAATTTAGTTACACCCTCGCTCCAAAATAATTTAAGGTATTATTGGCGCGTTAATGCAACTAATATTGCAGGTACAGGTCCATGGTCATCTGTGTTTAATTTTACCACACTGCTTGGAATGCCTGCGGCACCAACACTTCTCACACCCGCAAATTTTGCTACAGGAGTTAGTCTCACTCCCCTGCTGGATTGGGTTGAAGATATCTCGGCAACATCTTACCAGGTACAAATAGCAATTGATTCAACTTTTGCAGCTCCATTGTGGGATACCACCGGATTTAATGTTTCCCAGGTGCCCGTTAGGGCGGGTCTGCTTACTAATGTTCAGACGTATTTCTGGAGGGTCAGAACAACTAACCCGATCGGTACAGGACCATGGGCTCAACCGTTCAGGTTCATGACATTACTTATTCCCCCAATAGCACCAACGCTTGTAGATCCAACTAACGGAGCAATAGAAATATCAACTACACCAACATTGAACTGGGACAGCGTTCAGTATGCGGCTACATTCAGAGTGCAGCTTTCAACTGATTCAACATTTACAATTCCTCATTTGATAAATGCAGGAGGTTTGACGTTTTCTCAGTACAATGTGCCCGGAGGTATACTTAATAATAACACTGTATATTACTGGCGTGTTAATGCCTCAAATAACGCAGGTACAGGTCCATATTCCCAGGTATGGCGTTTCCGCACAGTTATATCGCCGCCTGTTGCAGCACCTACTCTGCTTGCGCCTCCCAATGGTTCAATAAACCAGCCATTGACAGTAACACTTGATTGGAATGACGTCTTCGGTACAGCAGGTTACAAATTATTGGTCTCTTCAGATTCATTGTTTAACACAACACTTCTGGATACAACAATAGTGCCATCGTTATTTGCGATACCTGCAGGGGTATTGAATGGCAGTTCAGTTTACTACTGGCGTGTTCGCGGATTCAATGTAGGCGGATTCGGGCCATGGTCAGTTACCTGGCGTTTTACTACTCAGATAATCGGAATTGAGCCAATAAGTACTATCATACCCGATAAATATATGCTGTACAACAACTATCCAAATCCTTTCAACCCTGTTACCAATATTAATTTTGATATTCCTTCAAGCGAAAGTTCAGAAGCCGAGCTTGTAATTTATGATATCACAGGCAGAATTGTAACAGTGCTGGTGAACTCAAGCCTGCGGCCGGGGAAATACAGCGTAAGGTGGAATGCTTCTGGATATTCAAGCGGTGTGTATTTCTACAGGCTTACATCCGGTTCATATAGTGATATAAAAAAGATGGTGGTTGTTAAGTAAGTTGTGTTCAAAAAGCTATTAGATAATACAGACCCGAAATCCCTTGCAAATAAATTCCGAAGAAACAGATTTAAGCACTTCGCTGAGTTCATCAAAGATACTCCCCGTCCGCTAACTATTCTTGATGTTGGAGGAACAGCAGATTTCTGGAAGCAAATGGGATTAAATGACAGCAGCGAATATCAAATTACAATATTGAACCTGGAAGAACCTTTGGCGAAACAACTAAACAATTTGAAATTTGTTCAGGGAGATGCATCTGATCTTTCTCAATTTGGTAATATCAGTTTTGATGTGGTATTTTCTAATTCTGTAATAGAACATATTCCTTCAAAAATCCTCAGGCAAAAAGTGGCTGATGAGATAACAAGAGTTGGCAAAAAATATTTCGTGCAGACCCCTTCATTTTACTTCCCTTTTGAGCCGCATTTTTTATTTCCGTGTTTCCAGTACTTTCCAGCGAGATTGCAATTATGGATGCTGAAGAGTTTTAATATTGGATGGTTCAAAAAATGCCGTAGCAAACAGGAAGCAATTGAGTTATTGCGGTACAATTCCTTGCTAAGGGAAAGTG
>JABFSP010000408.1 GCA_013140565.1 Ignavibacteria bacterium | reverse complement strand
AAAAAAAAGAGGTCATAAAAGATATACAAAAATTACTGATAAATTTATCCGCAGGTTTTAGTCCATTTGATATACTACACAAAATTAAATAGCTGAATTTACTATAAAAATATAAAAAATAAACTTGCTTTTTTGGAATTATTAGCTTAAAATGCAAGATAATAAATCACTTTTTAATAAACCAAACTAAAATCATTTGGGTGTAATATACTTACTACCCAGGAGGAAATGATGAAATTAAAATCAACACTTTTAATTGTATGTGCATTGATCTTAACCGGCAATGTATTTACACAGGATGTTCCTGAACACGTATGGAAAACACCTATGACGAAAGTCTACCCAACAGGTGAATACTATAACTTACCTCAGGCCCAGGATCAGGTTAACTACCAGAATCCAAACACTACTACAAGAGTAGTTAACACAGGCGAAGAAATGTTAGTACTTCCGCCAAACGTCAGACCTTTCCCGCACACAGCAACACAGAGTGAAATTGATGCAACAACAATGAAGGGCAATGGCTCTATAATGTTCGCATCATGGAATTCATTTGGTCCGTCATTCTGGGGAACAGGTTTCTGTTTTTCAAATAACGGCGGTACAAGCTGGTCAGGTAACTTCCAGATGTACACACCAAACAGCGGTGATCCCGGTGCAATTATCTGGCCAACAGGTAGCACATGGGCAGGCAGACTTGGACTCTCAAGTATCCAGGGCTTTGGCCATTCAGATAACAGCGGAGCTTCATGGGTATTTGACCAGAACTTCCCCGGCGCATCAAGTTTCGATAAAAACTTCTCAGCAGTTGATGAAACAACAGGCAGTCCGTTCTTTGGAAGAGCTTATACAGTTTGGACAAACTTCGGCGGCACATTTGTAAACAGAATTGTTGGTTCATTTTCAACTAATGGCGGTGCAACATGGTCAACAGCAGCACCCGTTTCACCTGTTCCAACAGGCGGACATCATCACCAGGGATGCGATGTAAGAGTTGGTCCCGGCGGCGTTGTTTATGTAGTATGGGGTAACTGTACAACAAACGGACAGAATTCAACAGAAGATTTCTTAGGATTTGCAAGATCAACAGATGGCGGCGTTTCATGGACAGGCGTTACCGATAACGCAGTTGATATCAACGGTATCCGCGCAGCTAACTTATTCAACGGTATCCGTGCTTCAGGCTTCCCGCGTTTAGCTATTGATATGACAGGCGGCGCAAGGAATGGCTGGCTGTACGCAGTACTCGCAGAAAAAAATGGCGGTCCGCTTACTTTAGACGTATCAGATGTAACTATCTGTGTTTCTTCAAACGGCGGTACTTCATGGTCACATTCAAAAGTTAACCAGGATCCAAGCAACGGCAGATATAACTATATGCCCGCAGTTTGTGTAACTCCTGATGGCGGTGTAAACGTTTCTTATTATGACCAGAGAGGCACAACAGGATTTGTAACAGAATTCTGGATGTCACGTTCATTAAACGGCGGTGCTACATGGACTGACGTTGCAGTAAGCGATCATACATTCACACCTGCTCCGATCCCGGGTCTTGCCGGCGGTTACCAGGGTGACTATTCAGGCTGTACATTCTCATCCGGTTCAGGAAAAATATTCCCGTTCTGGGCTGATAACTCATCAGGTATTTACCAGGCATGGACAGTTGGTATCACATACGGTCCTCCTCCTGCAAATGATGTTGTAGTTGGTCCGTTCTTAAGCTTCCCGTCTTCATTTACAGTTAACCAGGCTCGTACAATCAGAGGTAAAGTTACTAACGGCGGAACAAACGCACAGACAAACTTACCTGTAAGATTCTCAGTTAACGGTACAATCCAGACAACAAATACAATAACAAATCTTCCTGCTGGTGGTGTTGATTCATCATCATTCACATGGACACCAACAGTTGTTGGAAGTTATACTTTAAAGATATTCAGCGGTGCAGCTACAGACGAAAACAGAGCTAACGACACTATTACAACAGTAGTATCAGTTCAGCCTGCCGGCTTAATAAACGCACAGACACAGATCTGCAGAAATGGTTTAAATATCCTGATCCCGTCACAGGGTTCAGCACCACGTGATTCAATAGTTGTGAACATTGCAAATGCATTTAACGTAGTTGATGTTAACGTAAGAATTGATACCGTTACTCATACATGGGATTCAGATCTTACATTCAACCTCAGAAGAGGCGCAGTTAACGTTAACTTTATAAGTGCAGTTGGCGGTTCAGGTGATAACTTCATAGGAACAGTTCTCAACGATTCAGCCACAACACCAATTGCATCAGGTACAGCTCCTTTCACAGGAACTTTCCAGCCTTCATCACCGCTTTCAGCATTCAACGGTAACCCGGTAAACGGTTCATGGGTACTTGGTATTGATGATGGTGCAGCAGGCGATTCAGGTGTATTAAAAGCATGGTGTATACAGGTTACTTACCAGGTATTGGTAGGCGGAATCCAGACTATTGAGATTCCTAACTATTACTCACTGGCACAGAACTATCCTAATCCGTTCAACCCGACAACTTCAATAAAATATTCAGTTCCCAAAACTGTTAATGTTTCATTGAAGATATATGACTTATTGGGTAAAGAAGTTGCTACACTTGTAAATGAAACGAAACAGCCCGGTTTCCATACAGCTGATTTCAATGCTTCAAATCTTGCAAGTGGTATCTACTTCTACAGAATCGATGCAGGTGAATTCACATCAGTTAAGAAAATGATGTTAGTAAAATAACAAAGTTATTTTGCAATCCCGCTCGCGGGACTGGTTAAATAACAATCAGTATATATTAACAAAAAGGGACTCATGAAAATGAGTCCCTTTTTTTATGTCCAAATCCAACCGTTTAATAGATCTTCAGTTCATTATTTCATAATCTTCTTCAATGCAAGCAAATCATCATTTGATGTTATTTTAATATTATACCTGCTGCCTTCGGCTGTTCTCACTTCATATCCGGCAAATTCAGCAAGTGATGCCTCGTCGGTAAAATCAGTTTTGCTGCCTGCAATTATATATGACCTGCTCAAAACATCATACCTGAAAGCCTGCGGTGTCTGTACAAGCCATAAGTCGTTGCGGTCAACGGTTTCTTTTATAATACTTCCTGATGTCCTTTTAACCGTATCTGATACTCTTACACCCAGTATTACTTCACCGTATTTCTGTGATGCTTTTATAAGTGACCCAATATCTTCCATTGTGACATTCGGGCGCGCAGCATCATGTATGAGTATGATATCATCAACTGCACAATTCACCTGGTTAAAAGCATTGCGTACTGATTCAAACCTTGTTTTACCGCCTTCAACAAGAGCCTTTAATTTTGTTATCTTGTTTTTTGCAGCCATTGTGTGCAGAAGGTTGAAATATTCCTTTGAAGCAGAAATATAAATGCTCTTTACTTCTTTACACTTCTGGAATTTCAGCAGGGAGTGCAGAATAACAGGCTTCTCAAGAAGGTTCAAGAACTGCTTTGGTTTTGCAGCAGCTTTAGAACTTTTGCTGAACCGTGTTCCTGAGCCTCCTGCGGTTATTATTACATGAACATCATTTTTCATTTTCCGGTAAATAAAATACCCCGAAATAAATAAGATCGGGGTATTATTTTATAACAATAACAATTATATATTTAATTTAAATTAACTAAATGTAAAACATAGAATCGCCGTAACTGTAGAAGCGGTATTTATCTTTTACAGCTTTTTTATATGCTTTCATAACCATGTCTTTATCAGAAAACGCGCAAACCATCATTACCATTGTTGACTGCGGGTTGTGGAAATTTGTGACGAATTTATCAACAACCTTCATAGTTTGCGGGGGATAGATGAATTTATCTGTCCACCCTTTACCTGAACGGATGAATCTGCCTGCGGTAGTGTTGGCTTCAAGTACCCTTGCAACCGATGTACCTACAGCGATTATCTTTTTCTTTCCTTCAATTGCACGGTTAACTTCTTCAGCGGTGTAGTCAGGGATTTCAAAGAATTCTGAATCCATTCTGTGTTTGGTCAGGTCTTCCACTTCAACATAGCGGAACTTACCAAGTCCAACGTGTAATGTCACCGGAAGCAGATTGATGCCTTTTTTCTCAATTTTCCTGAGGAGTTCTTTGGAAAAATGCAGACCTGCCGAAGGTGCTGCAACTGACCCTATATTTTCTGCAAAAACTGACTGGTAGTTTTCCCTGTCAGAATCAGTTGGTTCACGTTTAATGTATTCAGGAAGCGGGGTTTTACCGAGCTTATCAATATATTTCTGGAAATCGCCGCGATAATTAAACCTGACAATTCTGCCTCTTGAAGTAGTATTATCTATAACTTCGCAATACAGATTTTTAGTAATGAATATGCGGTTACCTATTCTCACTTTCCTCGCAGGGTCAACAAGTACATCCCAGATATTTTCTTCCTGGCTTAGCTGCCTTAAAAGAAATACTTCTATCTTGGCATTTGTTTTTTCTTTGGTACCAAACAGCTTTGCAGCAAAAACTTTGGAATCATTCAGCACAAGGCAGTCGCCTTCATCCATGTAATCAATAATATCTTTGAACTTTTTATTTTCAAGTTCTTTTGTTTTCCTGTTTATCACCATCATCTTGGCTTCATCTCTTGGCAGTTTTGGGTGCTGAGCTACCAGGGTTTTGGGAATGGAAAATTTAAAATCAGTTGATTTCATTTATGCTTTCTATATATACGTAATTTATTAATTCAATCCTTTGAAAATGCTTCTGCCCGGGTAACAAGCCATATCCCCCAGCTCTTCTTCAATTCTTAAAAGCTGGTTATATTTTGCAGTCCTGTCAGTCCTGCTGAGTGAGCCTGTTTTGATCTGACCCGCATTTGTTGCGACTGCAATATCTGCAATTGTAACATCTTCAGTTTCGCCGCTGCGGTGGCTGATAACATTTGTGTATGCATTAGTTTTGGCAAGCTCAATTGTTTCAAGTGTTTCTGTGAGCGTGCCGATCTGGTTAACCTTCACAAGAATTGAATTACATATTCCGCTTTCAATTCCTTTTTTTAGTATCTCTTTGTTTGTAACAAACACATCATCGCCAACAAGCTGTATCTGCGAACCTAATGCTTCTGTTAACAGCTTCCAGCCATCCCAATCTTCTTCGCTCATGGCGTCTTCCATTGAGATTATCGGGAAATCTTTCACCATCTGTTTGTAAAGCTCAACCATTTCAGCGGCTGATTTAGAGGGCTGATGTGACTTATAAAAATCGTATTTTCCTTTATTCCACATTTCACTCGAAGCCGCATCCAGTCCTAGATATATATCTTTGCCTGCTTTGTATCCTGCGCCTTCAATACCTGCAATAATGACTTCAAATGCCTCTTCGTTTGATTTCAGATCAGGTGCAAATCCCCCTTCATCACCCACAGATGTGCTTAGATTCTTTTTGTGAAGTACATTCTTAAGTGAATGGAAAACTTCCGTTCCCATTCTTAGTGCCTCACGGAAACTCTTTGCGCCCGCGGGAATTATCATGAACTCCTGAAAATCAAGATTGTTATCGGCATGTTTGCCGCCGTTTATGATGTTCATCATAGGAACAGGCAATACCTTGGCATTGGTTCCACCAATGTACCTGTATAGCGGCATGTTAAAGTGAAGCGCTGATGCCTTAGCTGCGGCAAGTGAAACTCCTAAAACAGCGTTTGCGCCTAAATTTGATTTGTTTTTTGTGCCATCAAGCTCAAGCAGTATTGAATCAAGCTTCAGCTGGTCGGTGGGGTCAAGATCAATTAATGAATTTGAGATAATATCGTTCACATTTGCAACGGCTTTTTGTACGCCTTTACCCATATAACGCTTTTTATCGCCATCTCTCAGCTCAACTGCTTCTTTTTGACCTGTCGAAGCGCCGGAAGGAACTGCTGCTCTTCCTAATGTACCATCGTTTAAAATTACATCAACTTCTACTGTGGGGTTACCCCTGGAGTCGAGGATTTCCCTTGCTTTGATTTGTGTTATTTTTGGCATTTTTCGGCAAAATTAAACACAAATATAACATATAATTATAGGCAGAACAATTCCGTTTTTATTGCCTATCGCCGGAAAGCTATTGTTAAATCAATGATTTAGAAGTTATAATGGAAAATCCGGAAATTTAGCCGGATTTAATGTCACTCATTTTTAAGATTTTACTTTGCTGATTCTTCCCAAATTTTCTGATGATTTTCCAGGTCTTTTTTCCATACTTCCATTCCTCCGGTTGAATATTCCGGATCTATCTTTTTTGATTGTTTTTCGTAATATGCGGCAAGTTCAGTTTCTCCCATAAAATAATATACTTCTCCGTATGTATCCCATGAATTGGGGTTTGAGGGGTTTAACAGCGCCTGCAATCTTGCGAAAGATAATGCTTTGATAAGCTCTTTCTTTCTTAACAGATTATAGACAGCCGAATTGACAATAGAGGGCGGAATATTCTTCCTGATAATATTCTGCAAAATAGCTTCAGGATTATCGTCAAGCGTCTTTTGATCAATTGCCAAAAGATCCTTCAAAATATCAGAACCTTTGATACCGTTTAAGATGACATTATCAAGTCCGCCGATTGGCTGCATATCATTGGCTTCCTTCTTTTCTTTTGAAAGCCTAATTAAGTATTCCGGTTTGATTCCTTTGTTCTGCATGAATCTGTGCAGGTCCTCTTCCCTTCCTGATAGCATTTCTTTCCCGTCGACCGGTTCACCTTCCCATTTACTGTACATACATGCACAATGCATTAAGTTCTGTTTTGGAAGGTAGAAAAATAAATAATCATCAGTCGGCACATTGGGAAAATCCTTTTTGGTAAAGCGATATACTGTTATCTTATTTTTGTTATCGCTTATTTCAAGTGAGTCGGCAATAAAAACCAAATCCTCTTTATAGTTCTTAATGCCTGCGGTATCAACAAATTTGTTTATAACGCTGTAATTTAACTCCGTTGTAACAACCTTCACTCCCGCTCTTAAAAAAGGATTAACCGTGGAAACGCTGTGCGGATGCCAGTGACTGTGCATAAAATATTTCAGAGGTTTTCCGGGGAAATAGTTATTCAGGGTTCTCAAGATCTTTTCACCGCCAGAGCTGTGATCCTTCATGTCAGTAGCATTGCCGCCCTGATCCTTAACGGGTGCTTCTATTAATACTATAAAATCCTCAAATTCAACAATAGTGCTTTTTGAATTTGATGAATCATAATACATAAAGTATATTCCATTACCAGATTCGGTAATTTTGTTGAAATCCGCAGATTGTGAATACATCAAAACGGGGAAAAATAAAAGTGAAACAACTAGAAATTTGTTCATACTAAATTTAAAAATGATCTAAAATTCCTTCAGGATAAAGTATTATTTTGCCTGACTTACATTCATTAATACTGAGCCAGTATGCTTTGCACCATATGTCGCCTTCGGTTACATCAATATCTTCTTTATCATATAACGACTTGTTAGTAAATTCTGCGTCGTAAACCATAACAATTTCATGTCCGGCTTTACCTTCATAGGTAAAAATATTTTCAACTGTAGTGATGTATTTGAGATTCGTAATTTCCTGGTTAATTTCCTCAAGAATCTCGCGCTTCAATGCGTCACTGCTGCGCTCGCCAAATTCTATCATTCCGCCAAGCGGCCTGTAAAATTCATTTTGTTTGATACTGTCCGTTCCTTTAGCCGCCAATATTCTCCCATTGTTACTGAATAGACATATTACTAACGGTCGTGTAAATTCATGCCAGTTTCTTGTCATTTTACATAGCTTAAAGTTATACCGTCATCAATAGGTACCAACAGTGATTCAATCCTGCTATCATTTGCCACAAGTTTATTATAAGCAATTATACCCTGAGCACCGGGTCCGGGATTAAGCTCAATAACTTCACCCCTGCGCAGAGTGTTATCTGTTATTATCAACCCGCCCGATCTTACCATATGTATAACTTTATTGAAATAATTCACGCAGTTTTCCTTATCGGCATCAATGAAAACCAGATCAAACTTTCTGCTTGATAGTGTATCAAGTGATTCAATTGCCTTACCCAGGATCAATTCAATCTTGCCATCCAAACCCGCTTTTTTGTAATTACTTAATGCTTCATCGGCATGCGCTTTTGTAAGCTCAAGTGTTACCACTTTGCCCTCGGGCGGTAAAGCTCTTGCCATCCAGATAGTGCTGTAACCTGTGAGAGTTCCTATTTCCAGTACGCTCTTAGCGCCTATCATTTTTATGAACATGCCCAGCAGTTTGCCCGTTTCAGGTGATACCTGTATAAGAGGTATCTTTTTGGCCTCGGTATCAATTACAATTTGTTTTAATATTTCATCTTCATGTATAAATGTATCAGTGATATATTTGTACAGTTCTTCGGTTAATGGTACACCCTTCATTTGTTTTCGAATTTTGAATTTCGGAATTATTTTTTTAGGAATTCACAATATTTTGTGCATCCTAAATACGATTTTCGTTTTACATTTTCGTTTAACGTTTCTCGTTTCACATTTCACGTTTGACGTTTCACATTTCACGTTTGACGTTTTAAAAGCCGCCCGGTCCGAATATCAGCGGCATATTCTTGCCGTTCATTATGACCATTTTGGCATTTGGGCTTTTACCCAGCTCAAGAGTTGCTTCAATGCCTTTTAGCTGAAGAACCTGGTCAGTGATACTCTGTGATACTATCCTGTTATAATCAGAAATACCCTGTGCTTCAACTCTTTTACGCTCTGCTTCCTGTTTTTCTTTCTGCAGAACATATACCATCTGCTGTGCTCGCTGCTCTGATGCGATCTTCTCATCAATCGCTTCGCGGACTCTTTCGGGAAGTTCAACATTTCTCAATAATACCCGCTCGAGAATGATTCCTCTGCCGTTAAAAGCGTTCTCAAGATTCCTTGTAATATCCCTTACAAAATCCTCGCGTTTTATGGAATATATATCAGTTGCTGAGTACCCCACTGATACATCCCTGATTGCAGTTCTTACTGCCGGTCTTACAATTTTTTCAACGTAATCAGTACCGATTGTCCTGTAAACCTGCGGCGCATCGTTTTCGCTGAGCCTGAACCAAACAGTTACATCAAGTTTCAGGGTTAGCCCATCCATAGATAGTGACGAGATTGCGTCATCCCCTGACTGCTGACCTTCATCGCGAATTGAGCTCATTGTATAAGCCTGGGTTTTAACATCCATTTTTTCAACATCTATCAATGGGTTAACAAAATTCAGACCGCTTTTCAAAACGCCATCCTGCACACTGCCGAAGAGTACCTGGACTCCTGCTTCACCGGCACCTACCTGGGCTATACTTGAAAATATTGCGGCTATGAATATGCCGATAAAAGCAGCATTGCGGATAATTGAAAGCAACTTTTGGGTCGCTGTGTTTGGTACATTTTTCTTCAGCTGATTAACAACCAAAGCTACTATCAGTAAAAATATAATCAAGGCTATCATGATGATTTCCTCCTCTGTTAATTGAAATTTAAAATGGATTAATATTATACAATATTAATCCATTTTGAGTTAAAAAACCCCTGCAAAAATAAATCTCGTTATTTAAAAAATTGTTTTAAATGTACGCTTTTTTAAGGACTTCTATCATTTCATTGTGCACTGTTTTGCCGTTGGATGCCAGTATCTGTTTATCATACACTGAATATTGCCCGCCTTTAAAATTTGTTGCTTTACCGCCTGCCTCAAGAAGTATCAGGTAACCGGCGGCTACATCCCATGCGTTCAGATTCACCTCCCAGAAGCCTTCAAATCTGCCTACGGCAAGATAACATATATCAAGCGCTGCTGAACCAAGTCTGCGTATAGGTAATCCCAGCCTGATGAAATTCACAAAATGATCAATACAGTGGTCATAGTTATCTTTTGAACCATAAGGAAAACCTGTTACAAGCAGGCTGTCTTTTAAGAGGTCAATTGTACTTACAAATATCTGTTCATCATTCAGGAATGCCCCTTTACCTTTTTCCGCGTGGAACTTCTCGCGGGTCTTGGGTGACTGTACAACGCCAAGTATAATTTCACCTTTGTATTCCACTGCAATTGATACACAAAATATCGGCACTGAATGAGCATAATTGACTGTGCCGTCAATCGGGTCAACAATCCAAACATAATCTGATTTTTTATGCTGGTCACCGCCTTCTTCACCCAAAACATTATGTCCGGGAAATGTATTGTGTATAATTTCAATAATTTTCGCTTCGCATTTTTTATCAACCTCGGTAACAAGATCGCTGTAATCCTTTTTCCTGCCAATCTCGAAGTCTTTTTCAAAATATTCCAACTGTATTGCAGCTGCTGTATCCGCTGCGCTGAACATTACTTCTTTTAAACTATCTCTATTTGCCATTTTTCTGTTTTAAGATACCTGTAAACTAAAAAAGCATCCTGCTGATAACAGCAGAATGCTTTTTATTGTTAATTAACCATTTGAATTATTTAATCTTCAAATTTACTGTGCTGCTTCTTCCTTCTTGGCTGCTTCCATAACATCATCTATCTTAAAATCAACTTCTTCTTTGATATCAACAGCAGTTTTTGTCCTGTCAACAACATCAGCCAAAACGAATTTTTTAAGCTTGAATTTGGTTACGTATGCATCAATTTCAGCTTCATCTTTATCTTTTAAATATTCCAGAACTGAAAGTACTATTTTCTTTGATTCTTTATCGAATTCAATAACTTCAGCGCTTAATTCATCGCCTGTTTTATAAAGCTCAGAAAAGTTCTTTACAGGAGTAACTGAAAGCTGGGAGGCCGGAATAAATCCGTCAACAACAGCAGGCAACTCAACTATAATGCCTTTTTCAATTGATTTGAGTACCTTACACTTAGCTTCTGTGCCGGGTTTGAATTCATCTGTAAGTTTTTCCCATGGATTATCGGTAAGCTGTTTATGACCAAGAGCAATTCTCTGGTTTTCAACATCAATACCTAGTATCATTACATCAATATCATCTCCTAATTTAACAAAGTCTTCAATGTTAAATATCTTCTTTGTCCAAGAAAGATCTGAAATGTGAATGAGACCATCTACACCTTCTTCAAGCTCAACAAATACGCCGAAGTTTGTAATGTTGCAAACCTTACCTTTGTGTCTTGAATTAACCGGGAAGCGGTCAAGCAATGACTGCCACGGGTTAGGAGTAAGCTGTTTAATACCAAGTGAGAGTTTCTTTTCGTTCTTATCAAGGCTCAGTACTATAGCTTCAATTATCTGGCCCATTGTAACAACCTGTGTGGGGTTGGTAATATGCTGAGTCCATGACATTTCTGAAATATGAATTAAGCCTTCAATGCCTTTTTCAATTTCAATAAATGCGCCGTAATCTGTAATTGATACAACTTTACCTGAAACTTTATCGCCGATCTTAAGCTTCTCTTCGATATTTTCCCATGGATGCGGCTGCAGCTGTTTTAAGCCAAGAGTAACACGTTTCTTTTCTTTATCGTACTCAAGTACTTTTACTTCAATTGTTTCATCAAGATTTACCACATCTGAGGGGTGGTTGATCCTGCCCCATGAAAGATCAGTGATATGGATAAGACCATCAACGCCGCCAAGATCAACGAACACACCGAAATCTGTGATAGCTTTTACGGTTGCGCTCATTACCTGCCCTGATTCAAGTGTTGCAAGGAGTTTTCCTCTCTGCTCTGACATTGATTCTTCAATAAGAACCTTATGTGAAACAATTATATTTTCGTTGGGGTGATTTATTTTCAGTATCTTGAAATCAAGCATCTTATTTACATATACATCGTAGTCACGGATAGGTTTTGTATCTATTTGTGAACCCGGAAGGAATGCATTGATTCCCCCAAGATCAACAACAAATCCGCCCTTAATTCTGCGGACACATTTACCCTGTATAACAGTATCGTTCTCTTTTGCAGCGGTGATCTTTTCCCAGTTGCGGATAATATCAGCGCGTTTGCGTGAAAGTACAAGCTGTCCTTCACGGTCCTCGATCTTTTCTACAAAGATCTCAACTTCATCGCCAATCTTGATATTATCTGGGTCAGGGAATTCATCGATTGAAACCCTGCCGTCTGATTTAAAGCCAATATCAATTAAAACATCATTACCTGAAATAGCGACAACTTTTCCTTTTGCTATTTCGTTTTCCTTTATTACGTTAAAGGTCTTTTCGTAAAGCTCAATATATTTTTTGAACTCTTCTTCGCTGTAATCTTTAGCTACAAAATCCTTGGTTTTGATAACAGGCGGTTTTACTTCTTCAATCGTGCCATTTGCATTGGATGTATCGTTTGGTGAAGTCATCGTTTATTGGAATCTCCGTTAAAAATAAATTTAATTAATAGAATCCCCAAACCGCGTTTTCTTAGCGGTTGGAGCGTTAATTCAAAATCCACTCCGGTTTTTGTTCAAAAATTTCGTGGAAAGACTACAAATATGCTGATTTTTCCGGAGAGTTTCAAGGCAGGGAAAGTATCACAATGGCTTCTTTAAATCAATAAATAACTTCTAGTTAGATATCTTGTAAAGTCTAAAATCTTTGAAATTAAACGAACTGACCTCAATATAAGTACCGTTTTCAATAAATTTCTGTGCGAAATTTTCAGTCCCTCTAAGTGGCTTATGAACAAGAATATATTCAGGTTTATACGTATTGAACCACATATCAATTTCTCTTCTCCCGACATTTTCTGCAAGTCCCGGATTCACAAGACCAAGCATATCAACTGTGTATCTTTTCGAATACCAACCGATATGACCTATTTCCACAGCAGCTACTTTTACATCTGGCGGTGTATTTTCACGCAACCATTCACCCGCGGCTTTATATCCGTCAATAGGTCCCTCTCTTTGAAGCAATCTGAATAATTCTATTTGAGTCAAAACAGGATATGCAAAAATCAGCACAATCACAATTGTTCTCAATGACGATCTGGTTATTTTTGATTTGAAATATTGCACTACATCAATTATCCCATAACTCACAAATACAACTGTTGTAAGAAAATGGATGGCATAATACCAGTGGTAATTTTGAATATTAAGTGAAATATGAAACAAAGCAATCAACAGAGAATAAGAAAATAACAATAACGAAATTCTATCCCTGATATGGTTTGTAAAACCAACCAAAAAAAATAAAATAATATATAACACGAAATAAGGCTGGTTATTAAACGCCATCCTGAAAAGGAAATTGTAATTTAGAATAAAACTATAACTATCACCCCAATAACCTGACTTTCCCTGGCTCATCTTTGCAGTCAATGTATGGG
>JABFSP010000251.1 GCA_013140565.1 Ignavibacteria bacterium | reverse complement strand
AATTTGTTTCAGCCTGTAATAGTAAGTTCCTATATCAAGTTTTTTATCAGTATAACTATAAACTGATTGATTGGTAACATTACCATTCCCTGTAATCAAGCCAACCTTTTTCCACACAGAGCCGTTAAGATTTCTTTCCACTTCAAAAACTTTGTTGTTAATTTCCAGAGCGGTTACCCAGCTGATTTTTACATCACGGAAGTTCTCAACGACAGCATTCAACGAGATCATCTGAACTGGCAGCACTCCTCCGCATTGCGTTCCGGGTCCGGTTACATTACCGGATATATTCCCCCATACTGACGCGCATACATCAGTCCCGGTGCTAACAATAATTTCAGCTCCTTCATCAATAATTATGCTCTGTGAATAAATGAAACAGAATAAAGTTAAAGTAACGTATACCGAAAGTATATTTAATAGTTTCATATTTTATATATCAATTAACTTCCGTTCGTTTTTTTCTTTTTATTGTCAGTGTAAGAATGATTCCTGCTGCCAATGCCAGCAAAATATGGTAAATGTTTTCTTTATTATAACTGCCAACAGATGATTCCTGCGGTTTGTTAATTTCCTTCAGAATCCTGATATCTTCATTCATTCTGTTTATTTCATTTTGCTGTTCTTTAACAGCATTAACAAGCACGGGTACCATATTACCATAACTTATTCCCATGCTGCCTTCTTCACCTGAAACTACTTCAGGGATAATGTTTTTCAATTCCTGCGCGATAAAACCAATTTCAAGTTTATTTGTCGAATCTTTTTTATAATAATATGATACTGAGCGGATCTTCATCAGCTCTGCAAGTCCGTATTTATTCAGAGTTTCAATATTACGTTTAAGAGTGCTATCTGATGAGTTTGACCACGATGAGCCGTTACTATATGCACCTCCGCTTAAGGTAAGAAGCTGTGATGGGTTACTTACGCCTATGCCTATTTTCCCGTTTGATTTTACCCTCAGTCTCTCATTTGACTGCATTGTGCCGCCTGACATAAAGATGATATCTTTAGTGGAATTACTGTTTGCGATCAGCAGGTCGTTTCCGTGACCCAGAAGATAACAGTCATTGGGTTTGCCAAGTTCAACCGGATTCCATGGTTCCCATACATATCCCGAACCATTGATTCCCATATTAACATAATTAGAACTTTCCGTTCCGTTATCAGCAGTAGCTACTATATCAGACGATGCCTGCGAACCATTTGAGAGGTTCCTGATATTAAACTGAAAATAGTCGTTAATTGTACCTTTAGTATATATAGCATTAACAGAGCTTGTTGTGCCGCAATCTACAAGGAATTTTTCCGGATTGGCCGCATCAAAAACACTGGTGCCAATAGCTACATTGCCCGTAGTTTTATTTACTATAAAATACCTGGGCGTACCTGTGGCATCGGTTATGATATAATTTCCGTTGGTTCCAAGCTTGTTTGTTATATTTTGTGTATAGGAAGCGGTAAGAGCTGTTAATAATAAAAGCAAAACGAAAAGAGTTTTCATATGAATGAGAAGTTGTTTTGTAAAATTGGCCTGTATAATATTTATAATAAAGGCCGGTTTGTGATGTACTTTCCTGCGGTGATTTGGACTGGATGATGATGGCTTTAAGACCGATTCACGGGGGAGTAACTTTTAATCAATTGCGATACTAAAAAAATCCGGAAATTGACACCGTGATATTGTTACGGTTAAAATGATCATAATAAATACGAAGGGCAAAAAGGATAAAGCAACAATATCACACTTCAAAAATAAGTCTGAAATGAACATATTGCTATAGTTATAACATAGAAGCTTTTGTAGTTGTTTTAATTACAAACTCCGTACCGGAAAATGCCTAGTGCCAGCTGTGTTTAAGCTCTTTTTTGCCCTCTTCGTGTTTTAAAATGGCAATGATCCCGCCAATACTCACTATTGCTATACCTATTATAGTAAGAGTATCGGGGATGTGTCCGAAAAGCCACCAATCCATCAATCCGATATAAATTACAACAAAATAATTAAAAGGACTTAGTTTTGAAGCTTCGGTGTGTTTGTATGAATACTTCTGCATATTCAGATAAGCAACCAGAAGCACGCCTCCTGCCAGTGAATACAGCCAGCCTTCTATTGGAGGATTTGACCAGTAAATTATTCCAAGAGGTAAAGAAAGTATCATTGCTGAAAGAGAAAAATAAAAAAGTATCGTTTTAAATCCGTCTGACCTGGTAATTATTCGCATAGCTACATAACTTATCGCCAGCAGAATTCCTGATGCCAGACCGATAAGATCGCCGATCTTAAATACGTTTCCGTCGGGTTTTATGATAAGTATTATGCCGATAAACCCGATAATTATTCCTATCCAAATCCTTTTTTCAACAACATCCTTAAGCCAAATTAAACCTATTATCGGGATAAATATAGGCGCAGTGTTCTGCAGCAGTGAAGCATCCACCATTGGTATCTCTGTCATAGCCGCGGCAAACAATAAGAATGATATAACTCCGGCAGAACCTCTCAGAATTTCCAGAGGGTAATTCGCGGGTTTAACATTGCGGAATTTATCCTTAAAGCTTAACAGCAGTGCGATCATAAACGCCGCCGTGTACTGCATGAATATTACCCATCCAAGCTGCGCACCGGTTTTACCGGCAAGCTTAACGCATACTGCAATGAGCGAAAGGAAGAACAATCCTACAAGCGCTGAAATTATACCCTTTGCCAGCGATTGCTCTCCTGCCGGTGATTGATTCCCCGCACCCTGAAGCGATGTTGATTTGTTTGCCATAAAAAGAATTATTCACGCAAGATAAACCTTTGACGGTAAATAAAAAAGTCCGCGAAATGCACGGACTTTAACCAGCTGATAGTCTCCTCCTGAGATGATCAGAAATATATTTTTATAGATGAATTAATACTGCCCGGATTACTTAACCTACCAATGACTGTAACCCGGCAATTATTACTATTACCACTATGAGAAAGAATACAACTCCCAAAATAATTGCTGTTGTAATAAAAGTGTTCGTTGCCTGCTTTTCAAACCTTTTTTTATCTTTATCGGCTTGATCTGATTTGTAGTATTCAGATAATTTATCAAAGTATGAACTCATCGCTATTATATTTATTTTATAAAAACCCGGATGAAGACGTCTCACCCGGGTTAATTGGGATGTAAATTAAACGGAGAAGCATTTCAATTAACTGTATTTGTAACTAAACTATGTATATGATAAACAAATTTATCAAATGATCTTGTTATTTTATCAACCTTAGAAACAAGGTTTCAAAAATAGCTTCGCTATTTTATCAACATCATTTTCTTTACATCTGTAAACGATTCAGTTTCCAGCCTGTAGAAATAAACGCCCGATGCAAGTGATGAAGCGTCGTAATCTACTCTGTATGTACCCGCTGTATACTGACCGTTAACAAGTACAGCTACTTCTCTTCCTGTCATATCGAATACAACCAGCTTAACGCTGCCTGCTTTTGGCAGAGCAAAATTAATGTTGGTTACAGGGTTGAACGGATTAGGATAGTTCTGGCTTAATGAGAATTTATCAGGTGTGTTGCTGCTGATAGGCTCAACACCTGTGAACAGCTGTTCACCGTTATAATACGCATTTGTCGGTCCAAAACCGGGGTATCCGAATACCGCGTACTTTGTACTGCCTGTTTTGTAGATAGCGCAAACCGGCGCAACAACACCTGATGACTGGTTGCTGTTACGTTTGTAGTAAGAAAATGAGAATCCGCCGGGGATAGCTCCCTGTCTTACATTTACAGAGTCACCGTCATCGGTAACATAGCCGCCAATAATGTACTGTCCGCCTGATGTTAATGAATCACTGTTACAGATAGTATAATCAGCAACCTGTGCGGTGTTCGGACCTAAAAGAGCATCAATTGTCCATGTACCGCCGCCATCAGCTGAATAGCAGTATCTTGGATTCCTGTTACGTGTAGTTGTCACAAGTACTTTCTTTGGTACACCTGCGCTCTGCTGAACAATGGTTAAAGCAGGTCTTTCGTATTTTACTCCTGATACTGCGCTGGTAATATAAAATACCCTGAAGTTTGTTGAAGGCGCGTCCGGTGTTACGATCATTCTTAGTTCATATTCTGTAGAGCTTACTCTTCTTTCTACTGCAATGTAAACCGAGTCTGTTCCTGATTCAACAGAGAATGATGCGCTTGGATAGTAATCATTATTCGAGGTACTTAAAAGAGCTGAAGTATGTGTAGTCCCCCAATTTGTTGTTCTGAAGTGCCTTATACCAACCTGTACTCCTGCATTGGTTGCCTCTCTAACAACTGCATGCTGGTAAGTAGCTGATTCCCAATACATACCGTCACTGCATGCGCTTACGTATTCATATTTGTTGCCGCCGGCAGGATTTCCGACTGTTGAAATAACTCCGCCAACACCGTTTCTTTTTACATTCAAAACATACAACGATGCATTATCACCATTCACAAGTGAGCTGAATGTAAAATAAACAAGTATTCTTGTTGAATCAGGTACGGCATTGCTTCTGCTATCTACAACTGCGGAAATATTATGAATGTATCCGCTGCCAGCACTATAATTAATTGTGCCTGCCCATGTAGCGCCGCCGTTGGTTGACATGAAAATTGAAAACTGTCCCGGTGTGCCGGCTTTATTCACGATATAATACATCCACCCGTCTTCGCCGCGCTTCAGGTCAAGCTGCCTGTAACCGCCTGCTGAGGCAACTGCGCCGGTGTATACCAGCACATCAGAAGTATACCACTCCGGGTTGAAGGGCGGATTATTGAAGCTTGATGTTATAACTGAAGTCTGTTTAATACCGTACAGATCCGCAGGTTCTTCCGCGCCGAGTATCCTGTCAACTTCTTTGTTAAGCTCTGCCTTAAACTCTGCATTCTGCTCTGCATCCGGCCTATTGAGCTTTTCGAGAAGCTCAAGCGGAAGTTTTTCCTGCTGAATAACAGGCTCCTGCTCGTTATCCCCCTTGCCCCAGCTGTTCGGGACGGTTTGCTGCGCGTTTAAAGCGGCAGTGCATGTAAATACAATAGCCGCCAGAATAAGAAACGTTTTAAAATGTTTCATTTTTTGTTCTCCTTTTATTTATTGTTTTTTGAATCCCCCAAATATCTTTGTAACTAAAAAAGCGTTTTAACAGAATTGCTTTTTTTTTGAACTTAGTTGTTTGCGTCTCTTGGACTTGTCATTATAAAATAATTTATGTTTTTAAATAACTTTTTTTACTGTTCTGCTCCACGGACCCTGTTTGCTGGTTGTAACTGCGGCAACGCGGAATAAATATGTTTTTTTTTCTTTGAGCCCTTTGATGGTATACTTTGATTCATTTATAATATCCGCCGTTTTCCATTCCGTTTCGCTTAGCCGGGCATTCGAACTTTTCAATACATTTGTTTTAGAACCGTTCTTAGCTGCGCTGATCTGGATAACATAAAGCTCTGCGCTGCTTACGGAATCCCAGCTGAGATTGATCTCTCCTTTTTCATCGCCCCGCGTTGCATTAAAGTTTGATACCATCGTTCTTTTCATTCTGTTTGGTTAACCTGAATATTGTACTCCTGCAAAATTACGCTGCAAACTGACCATAAATCAAAGAAATTATATGAAAATTGTTATTCAATTCGGCCTGAAATACGCATTGCTTCTGTTGATTAATATATATTTTTTATTATATTTACGTAAGTTTAATTGTTTGAAATGTTAGTGAGTTTAACTCAGCGGAATATAATCTCAAAATGTTTTGGAAAACTAAATAACAGATACAGTTAGTACAGCGTTAAATGTTAATATTTAAAAGGGGTTATGAACAACAGCAGCCTGATTTTATTACTGAAAAATTTCGATAAACAGCGTTTAAAGGAGTTCAGCAGCTTCGTGAAATCACCATATTTCAATACGAACAAAGCGCTTGTTTCACTTTTTGAATACATACGGAAGCAGCACCCGGAGTTCTCGCCCGATAAACTTGAGAAGAAGTATGTGTATAAAAAAATATTCGGTAAAACTGAATTCAATGACGGCTTTTTCAGAGTGCTGATGTCAAACCTGCAGCACCTTGCTGAAGAATACCTTTCATTGAAAGGCTACCAGAAAGAAACCCTGCTGAAGAAAAAATTCCTGCTTGACCAGCTGATGGAAGATCCGGATAACAGAAAACTTGCAGAAAAAGTGCTAAACGAAGGCTTGAAAGATGCAGAGAAGATACAACCGGATGGACCTGATGATTTCCTTGGGAAATATTTTATGGCGTTTTACAGAAAGTATATTTACAGCAAAAACTTCTCTGCGACAAAAGACAATATGCCCGCAGAACACATGTATGATGAACAGAAGTATTTGACTTACTACTTTTTGCTTAGAATGCTGGCAGATCACTTTTACCATCTTAACCAGAGCCAGATAATAAATTATACACCAAAACTAATTTTTGTTGATGAAATAATTACATTTCTTGAAAAGAACCCCGAATACCTGGAATTTCCAACCCTGAACATGACTTACCTTAGGGTATTGTTGTTAAAAAACAATAAAATTGAAGATCTCTACAAACTTAAGAGAGCTTTTTATGCTTCATTCAGAGAACTTGGGCATAAAGACTGCTTCAATATCATATCGATAATAATAAACTTCTGCCACAAGAATTATTTTTTAACGGAAGATGTAAAGTTCCTTGAGGAAAAACTTGAAATACTTATGTTTGGAATTGATAACGGAATAACATCATTTGATAAGGATGATCATTTCGATAACAACAGGTACAACAATCTGTTCGGCACGCTTATAGAATTTGACAGAATTGATGAAGCTGAAAGTTTCATAAATGAATACGGCCCAAAGCTTGACCCGGAAGAACAGAATTTCTGGGTAAATTATTCCATGGCTGAGCTAAAAAGCAAACGCGGCAAGTATGATGAAGCGCTTGATCATTTATCAAAGATAAGAAATGTAAAAACAGTTTCCTATAAACTGAATCTTAAATCATTGCAGCTGAGGCTTTATTACGATGCCGGGTTAATTGAGCAGGCAATTTCTGCTGCTGATTCATTCAGGCATTTTATACAGAAAGAAAGCCTGATGAACCCGATATATAACGAGCAGTACAGAAATTTCTATTCATATTATCTAAAGTTACTTGGTTTAAGCTCAGGCAAGAACGCAAAGGCTGCCAATGAATTAAAAGAAAGCCTACTGCCCATAAAAAACGTCATTCACAAAAAATGGCTGATGGAAAGGATAAACTTCTGAAGCCTTTGAATACACTTTTCCAATAATCAGGAGGAGTGACGCATACCCCTATTGGCAGGTTAACTGCGGCACTTCTTAATTTTCCGCAAAAAAAAATATTACTGCAATTAATTCAGTCTCAGTAATAATTGTTCATTATTCATTGTTCGCTGAAATTACCTGTCATTCACATCAATTTTCTTCCAGCAATTATCCTTTGTCTTGCAGAATTTCCAGCCTGTGTAAATTAATATTGGTGTAATTCCTTCCTTTTCAATTATATTCATAATTGTCGCAATTGATTTATCCAGCTTTACCATTGTATATTCGCTTCTGTATTTTGTAGGACATTTAGGATCACCTGTTCCTGTTTTATTTTCATCTCCACCACCGTGATGAGGCACATTGCAGGCGTGTGCCACTTCGTGCAGTATGCACAAGTCCAGCCAGAAATCAACAAGTACGTCAAGTTTTGCCGGTGTCTTAATTTCATTTATCAGTTTTTGTACTTCCTTTTTGGAATATGTCACGCCTTCTATTACAAAACCATTCGGAAACCTAATAAGTGTCGCAGCCATTGAGTCTGCTGAAGCAAGAAACCAGTTCCGTATTCTGTCAGGAAACATTACTGTGATCTTAGTATTTTTAGGCGGCCCTGTGCCGGCATTATAACCTAATATTCCCTGGTCATTGTGATAACCGTATGGATCAGCGGTTCCGTCAATTTTTTTCAGGTTTACTGCGAATTTTGATCCCTGTGCATTTCCTCTGCAGAAATTTACCCATTTATAATTCTGGTCCTGTTCTGCCCCGCCTTTTGAGCCATATACATGGCTTAATAACAGCCAGTAAGCTTTTATTCCTGTTGCCGCTTCCCAGGATGCCGTACTGAAAATTTTTGATTCATCGATTATAAAAATTTCTTTTTGCATCGGGGTCATTCTTTTATGCTCTGATCCGTCACTGCCATCAGAAACAAAAAATCCCCTGTACTCTTCATAATTAGTCATACCATCGCCATTTTTCGCCTGTCCTTTCGGATTAGGGTCTTCGTCCCAATCACCCGGCTTTCCGTAGACATTGTTTTGTTTTTCCCAGCTATCAGCTATCTTGTTATCGTTCAGGTCAACAGGAATAGTTATGAACGGGTCAGGCGTGCCATCTGCTTCTGCGGTGTACCATACACCTTTTACTTTTACGGTAGCCCCAAGTCTGCCAAATGCGCCGTAGTCATTACATACAATATATGCTTCAACGGTTTGAGACTTTCCGCTCAGCTGCTTTGAAGCTGTCATTTCGCTGATAGTGAATCCCTGGTTAAGATCAGAAAATTTCAAATCGTTTTCAACATCATCAAATTTGTCAATATCATTCAGGTACCTTCCGCGCTCTTTGCTCACGTCAAGGAAATTAAACTTTATTTCCTCTGCCACACACTTTTCATCATTACCCTGTATATCAATTGTCACTGATACAGTATAAACCCAATCGGGTTTGGGCAGTTCGTTTTCGTTAACCTGCGAGATGTAGACCTTAACCTTACAGTCTTTCTCTTCTTCTTTTTCTGGTGGGGTAGGGTCACCACTGTTTGGCGGATCGCCCTGGTTGCCGTTACCGCCTTCGGGTCCGCCGTTGCCAAGCCTTTGATTAGATGTATTCGCAGGTGCAAAAACCAGACCGCTTAAATTACTCAATCCGGTTTTATGGTTTTTACCGCCGCCTTTTTTGTTTTTACTTCCCGCTTCTAAATTACTTACGTAATTATTCAGCGCGTTCAGCGTAAGCTGTTTTGCGTTATCGCCTGCTGTGCTTGCTGCTATATATGACTCAATTGCTTTAAGCTGGTTTATATCTTTAATAATTTCGCCCGTAATATTCTTTGAACGTTTTTTTCCAAATGATTTTTTGATCAGGCTTACAAGTTCATCGGAAGATTTTTTCAGTTCATTATTATCGATCGTTCCGTTATCAATTATTTGCTGCTCACCTGTGTTAATGTTTTTTATGTTTACCTGCTTTATTACTTTACCGCTTTCATCATACTCAACCGATATACTGTTTATTCCGTCATCAAGCAGTGAAATAATGCCTTTGGTATCTTTTTCAATTTTTGTTTCAGCCGGAATGTAAATTTCTACCTGAGATTTCCTGTATCCCTCCGGGAAACTTCTCATATAAACCCCATCACCTATAGATGTCCACTCACCTGCATCGATATTTTTGCTTCCCTTGCCTAGTGGAGCGATACCTGTTTTTACCGCAAGTCTCTCTACGTCTTCATATGTTGCGTTTACATCGCTTAATTTTCCCCGCAGCTCCCTGTAAAGATCAAGCACATCCTTTGCTTCCTGCGGGAGAAGGTCATATGCAATATCTTTAACGTCAACTTCCATCATTGCAATTTCTTCGGGGTTTAAAAGCGGTGTTACCCTGTACTGGAATGCCGCATCGTAATTACTGAATTTCTGTCCCGCTTCGATTCCCCAAATAAGCATCTGTACATCATTCTGAGCAATTTCAGGGTGCTCGTAATATCTGCCCAAAATACTTTTTATCAGCTCAGCTTTTGATCCTTTTAATGGGGCGACGAGGTAACCTGAACCTTCTGTTGGCGCATATGTTCCTGCATGAAGGCAGAATGTATTGAACTTGTACCTGTAATATCCCGCCCCAAGATTCAGATTAAAACCCGCATTCTGGTCATAACTTATTTTCTTATCAAGTCCCCTTAGCCACAGCGCTGTAGGATAGGCATCCTTAATACTTGTTGTTACAGCCTTATCAATCAATATATCGCCAACGCCGGGTATTTTTTTTATAATGTCATCCAGCTGGCTGAATGAGTTTTGCACAAAAAGCAGCGTCAGAAAAAACGAAATTATTACGTTTTTCATTTCTTTTTGAATTTTGATTTTGGAGTATGTAAATATAATAAAATTACATTACAATTCACTCACTTATTTGATGATAATTTATAAAGGATAATGGAAATTTCTGTGGCGTCAGGTGTTTACCTTACGCGTGTCAGGTACATACCCGACACCACATCGTAAAATTTTGGAAAAACTTTTATTTAACCAAAACCATTTTTCTGGATTCAGAATAATTACCTGCATTTATGGAATAAAAATATACACCACTTGCAAAACTACTTCCATCAAAGCTAACTGAATAAGTACCGGGCACCATTTTCTGATTAATTATTGTATGAACTAACTTCCCCGATACATCATAAACCTGCAGTAACACATTTTCGTCAAAGGAATTGCTCTTGGGAATTTCAAAATTAATTTTAGTTAACGGATTAAATGGGTTTGGATAATTCTGATGAAGCTTATAAAGTAACGGAATTTCAGTGCTAATTTGATTTACACCTATTATTTGCGATACATCCAGTTTCCATACAGCATTAGCTTCTGTTCCTGCATATAAATAATTGCCCGATATCATTAACGAATACACTCTTTGGCTATCCAAACCATTGTTAAGATATAGCCAGTTGGTTCCTGAATTATTGGAATAATATACACCTCTTCCGGTGCCGCAAATCAAATAATTGTTTACATCTATAATGCAGTTTACATCTGTATTATTTATTTCAAGCTGAGTCCATGTATTTCCATTATCTGCCGATCTCAATATACCTGAACTATCGGTACCGGCAAATAAATAATTATTTGATGAAAGCAGTGATAAACATTTTTTGTTTAATAACCCTGAATTATTCCATGTTGTCCCGTTATTACTGGAATATTTAACACCTTTGAATTCAGGATAGGAATTCCTTTCAGCAAAGACAAATAAAATGTTATTGTGCTTTGCAAAAGATGTTATATCGTTAAAATTGAGACCAATATTTTGCCAGTTAACTCCGTTATTTGATGACCGGAAAATACCAACAGAGGATGTTCCCGCAAACAAATAATTTTCGTATTTATCAATGAAAAAAACATCATTAGCCGGCAAACTATTTCTTACCCAGTTTATTCCGCCATTAGATGAAAAATGCAGACCATCACCCATGGTAGCGGAAAAAATTATGTTATCACTTATTAAAAAATCAGATACATCGTAATAAGTAAGACCACGGTAAGCCCAGTTTAATCCATTATTGGAAGAATAATAAATACCGTTACCCGCAACACCTGCAAAAAAGTCACTACCTGAACTCAGAAGTGAAAGCGCGCTTACATTATGCAATTCTGTTTGTTGCCAGGTTACCCCATCATTGGTTGAAATATATACACCATTACCTGAAAATCCTGCAAAAATGTTATCCTCCTCAAGGACAAAAGCATATGCAGATCGTTGTGTTATATTACTTTGAGTATATGATAACCCGTAATTAGTTGATCGATATATTCCGAATCCACCTGTTCCGGTTATCAATAAATTATTCTTAGCTATCAAAGAAGGAATTAATGTAAAGCCAATACCGGAAAACACCCAATTTGCTCCGCTGTTTGTTGAACGATATATTCCTGCATAACTGCCGGCATAAACATAATTGTCCTTGAAATCCAACCCCTCTACCGGATGGTTTATCGTAAGAATCTGAGTCCAGTTCCTTCCGCTATCAAGCGAACTATATACACCCCCCATGCCTGATCCTGCATAAACTTTGTTATTATCTGTTCTTAGAATCCTTACGTGTGCTAAAGAACTGATATTAATCCAGGTATTCCCGTTATCGATCGAAGAAAATATTCCGTTCCCGGATACTAATATTTTGTTACCTATTACCGTGATGGCTCCAATGTAATCTTCATTTAGCGGGTTCTTTATCCAATTAACTCCATCGTTCGTTGAATAATACAAGCCATCATAATTTGTTCCTGCAAAAATAATATTATCCTTTACCGCCATGCAATTTACATCAGAATTTCCGGCTATTGAAGATTTCCAGCTATTGCCATTATCTGTTGAACGGAAAATCCATGACGGTCTATAGTCTATGTTATTGCTGCATCCGGCAAATATTATGCTGTCTTTTACAGTCATCGACCATACGATGCCACCGTTCAACCCCTGAGAAGTCTGTTCCCACTGAGAAAAAATATTTAATGAAATTAAAAATAGGGCGGTTAGTATCGTAAGAAATCTATTCATAAAAAAATGAATTTAATTTTTTAAAGCTACACAAATATATGTAATAATATAGCTTTTATTAAGCCACTTTTTCTTAAAACCGTTACAAATTTGCAAATTTAAGCGAAAAACAGATTACTAATCTCACTTTTCACCATTTCGCTATCTCATTATTTTACCATCTTACTATCTCACTATTTAACTCTATAGTGCCCAATTATCGTCCACTCATTCAGCACATCTTCTTCTGCAACATAACCCGGATCCGGAAAGTTGTGAATTAAATACGTAACTCCATCAGCATACTTATCTGAGACAATCCCTATATGATCTCCCCATCCATCGCCGTTCATATCCCACGCAACAACATCACCCGGCTGGAAATCATTATCAACAGAAAGCTCCTGCCAGAATTTGCTGAACCAAACCATCTGTACAGGTACACGCCTTTGATCAATATTCTGGTCAGGTTTTTTGGCTGACCATCTGGACATAGGGTAATCACTCCAGTTTGCCTTCAGGTCATTGTAAATTTCTTCCTGCAGGTCGCACACCCCGCCCCAGCGCAAAGCGCGGACTATAACATCAGTGCATACGCCCATATCGGGTGCAACATCTCCCCAGGGGAAAACTTTTGAGCCGGTATTTTCACCATCTTTATATGTACATACATAATAGCCCATTGTCATATCATAGCTGAACTTCGCTTCAAGGCATTTCTTCGCGCCATCAAGTACTTTCTTCTGGCTCTCTGTTAAAGTATCTTTGTTTGAAAGGGTTGAATCAGTTTTATTTACTGTTCTGTTCGTGTTATCTGATTTAACATCCTGTTTAGAGCAGGAAAATAGTATTGATACCGAAAAATACAAAATTAATATCATAGTATATTTTTGTTTTGTTTTCAATTTGGCTTTTTAAATCAGTTTACTTTGATTTCTAGAAGTTTTTTATAAAACCAAGTGTCTTTCGAATCTTTCAATAACCGTTCCAGCTCTTTATATTTATTTTTC
>JABFSP010000378.1 GCA_013140565.1 Ignavibacteria bacterium | reverse complement strand
ATTTTATACACTATGCTCTTTATTTCCATTAAACTACAGTAGTTTTAATTAATTTTACCAATGGGAAAAATTCAAAATGTATAATAACTGTTTACATCATTAACAGTCGATTTTCTGAATTTAAGATTCCATAATTTTTGAGATCGAATTATAATAAGCATCTTTTGCGATTTCAAGAGGTATATTTACCTCTTTGTTGATAACAACTGAATTTCCGCCGGTTTTTCCAATGTTTAAGTATTCAATTTTATTGTTATTGCAGATATTTTTAACAATTTCTTCGTTTTCTTTATTAAACGATATAACGGCTCTTCCGTGTGATTCGTTAAACAGGTAAAAATCCGGTCTTCCCTTGTATTCTATATTAACAGTACATCCTATGGGTAAGGTTCTGTTTATAAGGCAGGATTCTGCAATATTTACAGCAAGACCGCCATCTGAAACATCATGAGCGGAATTTATACTTTTGGCTTTAGAAAGTTGGACAAGTGCATTTACAAGGTTACTTTCTTTATCCAGATCAATTTCCGGTGCATCACCCTTTGCAAGGTTAAATTGCTGCTGAAGGTATTCACTTCCGCCAATTGAATCACTGCAGGAAACGTTTCCGATTACTGCGATAATATCACCTTCATTCTTAAAGTATGAAGTAACCATGCAGCTGATATCTTCTATCAAACCTACCATGCCTATTGTTGGAGTAGGGTAAACGGCGTAGTCGGGTGATTCATTATAAAAACTTACATTGCCGCCTGTAACCGGAGTGTTTAATTTTTTGCATGCATCGCCAATTCCCCTGATAGCTTCGCGGAACTGGTGATATACCTCAGGTTTGTATGGATTGCCGAAATTAAGGCAATTTGTAATAGCCAGCGGTATTGCTCCGGTGCATGCAACATTCCTTGCCGATTCACACACGGCAGCCATGGCGCCTTTGTATGGATTCAGGTAAACATATCTGCCATTGCAGTCAGTTTTCATTGCCAGCGCCTTCGTGGTACCCTTAATTCTAACCACAGATGCATCGCCTCCCGGCATAATAACTGTGTTTGTTCTAACCTGTGTATCGTATTGTTCGTAAACCCAATTTTTGTTTGTAATATTCGGAGTTGAAAGCAGATTAATCAGCACTTCGTTCAGGTCTTTTGGTTCGGCTAATTGTGACTGATCAAAATCCTGAACTTCTTTTAAGTACGCAGGTTCTTTTGATTCCCTGACATAAACAGGGGCATCGCCGCCCAGTACCAAAGTATTTGCCGGAACTACCGCCATTATTTTGCCGTGGTATGTGATTTTTACATTCGGACCCTGTGTTACAGTTCCTATTTCTACACAATTCAGGTCCCACTTATCAAATATCTTCTTTGCAATTTCTTCCTTACCTTTTTGAATTACCACCAGCATTCGCTCCTGCGATTCAGAGAGCATCAGTTCGTATGCAGACATATTTTCTTCGCGTGCGGGAACGAAATCAAGATTGATATCCATTCCCATTCCGTCTTTAGCACTCATTTCGCTGGTTGAGCAGGTTATACCTGCGGCACCCATATCCTGCATACCTACAACAACACCGGTTTTTATCAATTCAAGTGAAGCTTCGAGAAGTAATTTTTCCGTGAAAGGGTCGCCGACCTGCACTGAAGGGCGTTTTGCCTCTGATGCTTCTGAAATTTCTTCTGATGCGAATGTAGCGCCGTGAATGCCATCTCTGCCTGTTGATGAACCTACTATAAATACAGGATTGCCAACTCCTTTTGCTGTAGCTTTTGCGACTTCATCATGCTTAACAATACCAACAGCCATCGCGTTCACTAATGGATTATCCCTGTAACTCTCATCAAAATAAATTTCACCGCCTACAGTTGGCACGCCGAAACAATTGCCGTAATCACCGATTCCTTTTACAACATTTTTAAAAAGATACTTTGTACGTGTGACATCGCTTTCTTTGGAATTAATACTTCCAAATCTCAATGAATTCAGGGCAGCAATGGGTCTTGCGCCCATTGTAAAAATATCACGCAGAATACCGCCAACGCCTGTTGCTGCGCCCTGGTACGGCTCAACCGCTGAAGGGTGATTATGTGATTCTATTTTGAATGCAACTGCCAACCCGTCGCCAATATCAACAAGTCCCGCGTTTTCTTCACCTGCTCCAACAAGCAGCCTTCCCCCAGAGCGTGGTAGTTTTTTTATCTCAAGGATTGAGTTCTTGTACGAACAATGCTCTGACCACATAACGGAATAAATACCAAGCTCAGTATATGATGGTTTTCTGCCAAGTATTTCGAGTATCCTGTTATATTCTTCTTCCATCAAGCCAAATGTTTTGGCGAGTTCAAATGTTACTTTGGGTTCCTGCATTTAAAATTTGGTGAATTTTGTTTAGAAATGTAATAATACACAAAGATAAAAAAAACTATTCAGATAAATTATCCCAGAATTTACTCACAAGAACCGGAAATTATCAGGAGTTTTTGAATAATTCCTGGCTGCTGTAACCTTTTTCGTAGAAGAGACTCGTCCCGGCAACTACCAATATGGGCTTCATAAATACATTTATTACCGGAAGAAACAGAAGTAAAAAGGCTGTAAAGCCAAATCCGTAAGTGACAAGTTTACCTTTCCTTGTCACTTTTAGTTTATCACGGAATCGCATTTTTTTTCTCGTCATTGGGTAGTCAAGGAAATCGAGCGCATTATAGAAACTTGAAAATATCACACCTAAAATACTGGATAAAACCGAACCTGCGACCGGTATAAGGTTCAGGCTGAAAATGAACAACAGAATTATTAGGTAGAAAAGTAACTTTTGAATTTCACCTTTAATGCTAATGTAAGCATCTTCCCAGAATCCCATTTTGTGACCTTCTTTGGTTCCGGTTATAATTTCTTCGACCCTTTGGGATATTTCTTCATTGAACGGGGCAGTAATAATACTACCAAGTATGGTGAATAGAAGGTAACAGAAAAACAACAAAAGTATGAAGCCCAATATAAGCAGGGCGGTATGCAGGAATTTCAGCCAGAAACCGGCTTCAGTACCTTCAATCCCTAACCAGTTTCCAATCGAGCCGGTAAACCAGTTGTATGATAAAATAAAAACGCTCCCATATATCAATAAATTGATAATCATGGGAGCGATGGAATATTTTACTAAAACTGAATGCGAAAAAAAGAATCTCAGGCTTCTGAACGGGTAGGTAAAACCGAATAGAAAATCCTTCATTAATTTTTCTCCGTTACAGTTATTTTATTTTTTTAAAGAGACTTACAAGGTCAAGTTTTTCCCATGTAAATTCTTTTTCATTCCTGCCAAAGTGGCCGTAAGCAGCAGTTTTCCTGTAAATTGGTCTTCTGAGCTTTAATCTTTCCATAATGCCTTTTGGTGTAAGATCTACGTTCTTCTTTATGAAAGCAGAAATCTTATTATCAGCAACTCTGGCTGTGCCATTTGTATCAACATAGATAGAAACAGGTTGCGCAACACCAATTGCATATGAAAGCTGTATCATACATTCTTTTGCGACTTTTGCTGCCACAATGTTCTTCGCAAGATGCCTTGCAGCATAAGCTGCACTTCTATCAACCTTGCTTGGGTCCTTGCCTGAAAATGCACCGCCGCCGTGTGGAGCTTTTCCTCCGTATGTATCTACGATGATCTTTCTGCCTGTTAAACCTGTATCACCATGCGGTCCGCCAATTTCAAACTTACCTGTTGGATTAACGTGAATAACTGTTTTTTTATCAAGCAGTCTTGCCGGTATTACTTTTTTTATGACATTCTTCAAAACATCAGCTTTTATCTTTGCCTGTGATACATTGGGGTCATGTTGTGTTGAAATAACAACAGTATCAACCCTCAACGGCTTGTGGTCATCGCTGTATTCAATAGTTACCTGAGATTTAGAATCAGGTCTTAAATACGGCATCAGCTTCAAATTACGTTTTCTTATATCGGCAAGCCTTTTTACAAGCTTGTGAGCGTAAACCAAAGCCATCGGCATGTATTCCGGGGTCTCGTTGGATGCGTAACCGAACATCATTCCCTGGTCACCCGCGCCGCCTGTATCAACACCCATTGCTATATCGGGTGACTGTTTGTTAATTGCAGACATTACATTAATTGAATGAAAATCAAATCTGTAATCACCCTTTGTGTAGCCAATATCTTTTACTACGTTTCTAACGACTTTCTGGATATCAACATAATGTGTAGTTGTTATTTCGCCGCCAACAAGTACAAGTCCTGTTGCGCAGAAAGTTTCGCACGCTACGCGTGCATATTTATCGTGTGCAAGTATATCATCCAATATTGCGTCTGATATCTGGTCGCATACTTTATCCGGATGTCCTTCGCTGACTGATTCCGATGTGAAAAAATAAGACATTTTTATCTCCTGAATATATTATTAGTTAAAATATTTTTTATTTACTTGATTCCAAAACCAATTCTGCAAAATCTTTTACTTTTACTTCTTCAGCTTTACCTTTTTCCTTAACACCGTCTGTGAGCATTGTCATGCAGAACGGACATGCTGTTGAAATAACGTCAGGGTTTGTTTCCAGCGCATCTTCGGTTCTTTCGATATTTACCTTTTTGCCAATTTTCTCTTCGAGCCACATTCTGCCACCGCCTGCGCCGCAGCATAAGCCGCGGTCTTTGCTGCGTTTCATTTCAGCAAGCTCGCCATTATTGGTCTTCTTGATCAACTCGCGGGGTTCTTCGTAAATATCATTATACCTGCCAAGATAACATGAATCATGGTATGTAATCTTCTGATCGGTTTTCTTTGTTTCTTCAATTTCTATCTTATTTTCATTTACAAGTGTGTTTATGAACTCACTGTGATGCACAACTTCATAATCGCCGCCGAACTCTTTATACTCATTCCCGATAGTCTGCAGGCAATGTGGACAACTGACAAGTATCTTTTTGAAATTATACTTCTTCATCGTTTCAACATTTTCCTTGATCATCGTCTGCGCTAAGAATTCATTACCTAATCTGCGGGCGGAGTCACCATTACATTTTTCTTCAGTGCCAAGTACAGCATAATTCACTTTTGCTTTATCAAGCAATGTTGCTACAGAACGTGTTACGTTCTGATACCGGGCATCAAATGAGCCGGCACAGCCTACCCAATATAGAACATCAAAATCGGCTTTATCGGCAGCAACGGGAACAGTAATATCCATTCCTTCCGTCCATTTAAGTCTATCAGATTGCGGATAAGCCCATGGTGCGCCGTTATTTTCCATGTTACCAAATACCGTCATAAGCTCTTCGGGGAAGCGTGATTCACTCTGTACCAGGAATCGTCTCATATCAACGATAGGATTCACATGTTCTATGTTTACGGGACACTCCTGCACGCAAGCCATACAGCTTGTACATGCCCAAAGCTCCTCATCCGTAATATAATGCTCTGAAATGAGCTTTTTATTTTCAATCTCTGCTGGAATCTCACCGCCGGCAACAAGCAGGGGAGCCTTCTCTGAAGTGCGTTCCCTGATATCCATAATTATCTTTCGAGGAGAGAGCGGCTTTCCTGTCAAATTAGCTGGACATACAGATGTACACCTTCCGCACTCCGTGCAGGCGTAGCCGTCAAACATTTCTTTCCATGTCAGCTGCTCAATATCACCCGCGCCAAGGAAAACATTTTCCTTTTCAAAATCAATTTCTTCAGTATCTAATGTCTGCGGTCCAATCTTCGAAAGATAAACATTTGGCAAAGATGTTACTATATGAAAATGTTTTGAGTATGGCAGGTAATTCATAAATGTGAGTATGATCACAATATGAGCCCACCAGAAAATATTATAAAAAGTAAGTTCGTTTCCCTTAAATAAAAATACCAGGTGTGAAGCAATAAAATGTGCTTTGTAATATGATACGTATTCCGGATGTAAAAGTGATTTAGTTGCGTTAACGCCGTACATTGTGAGCATAACACCCATTATCATGCAAAGTATAAATGTTGCATCAGCATTTGTGCTGCCATCGCCTCTCAAACGTTTTGGCTTTAGTACATATCTGCGGAAAAGTGCATAGATCACGGATAGTATTACCAGCAAACCAAACAGATCCTGCGAAGCAAAAAATACTTGTGAAACCGCACCAAACATTCCGAGTGAAAAACCTGAATAAACTCCCTGTATGAATGCTTCCAAAACTGCGGTAACCAGCACCAAAAATCCCCAGAATATCATTGCATGCATAAGTCCGGCAACGGGGTCGCGAAAAATCTTCGCCTGTCCAATGCCAATCCCCAAAACCTTCATAATACGTTTGCCTGCGCTGCTGAAGCGGTTTTCACTTCTGCCCAGCATAAGGTAAGTGCGTATCCTTAGCAAATTATAGGTAAATAGTGATAGTGCGGCCAGAAAGAGTATTATAAATACAATGTTTTGAATGTGCATGCTGCAAAATTATTGAAAAATGAGGAAAATATAAAGGGAATAGGTAATTTATTATTCTTTTTCGAAAGAAAAGCTGTGAAACCATTATTACTGAAAAATGATTGAATTGAATGTGCCCAAAATAAAGAGTATTTTTGTATTATTATGAATGAATTCAAAGAAAACGAAGATTTAAAATCTACAACTGATTCAAACGAAAATAGCCCGGTAACCATTGAAGCTGAAGCAACTCCGGTAGCGGAATTCAAAACCGCCGATGAAACCAAAATTGACAGCAAAAACGACCTGCCGAAGTTTTTACCAATTGTGCCATTAAGAGACATTGTCATTTTTCCGTATATGATGTATCCTATATTAGCAGGCAGGGAATCCACCATAAGCGCAATAAACTTCGCGCTTGATAAGGACAAATATGTTATGCTTCTTACCCAGAAAGATCACAAGGCGGAAGAAGCTGAAACAAATAACCTGTATGAATACGGCACTGTTGCCAAAATTCTGCAGGTAATAAAACTGCCAAACAATCTGATAAAAGTACTTGTTGATGGCATTGCACAGGCAATGGTAATTAAATTCCAGAAGAATAATTTTATAGAAGCGGATATAGAGTATATCTTCCCGCCAATTGAAGAATCGACCGAGCTTAACGCGCTTATCAGGCAGGCAACAAAATTATTTAATGATTACGTAACCAATCACAGAGGCGTTGCGCAGGAATCATTGATGGCATACGAGAATATTAAAGAGCCTGACAGGAAACTTTATTACATAGCGTCAACTATACTTGTATCAATCCAGCGCAAACAAAGACTGCTTGAAATTTCATCGCTGAAGGATCAGTACTATGAACTTATAGATATACTGAGCTCTGAGATCGAGATATTTAAGGTTGAAAAAGATATTGAAACCAAGATAAACCAGAGCATGCAGAAAAACCAGCGCAGATTCATTGTGCAGGAACAGATAAGAATACTGCAGGAAGAGATGAATGATGAGGATGAAACCGATCCCGATTTCATGAAACTCAAAGATGCCATACAGCAATCCAAAATGCCGAAGGATGTTAAGGAAAAAGCAATGGAAGAATTCCAGAAGCTGAAAAAAATTCCGCCAATGTCCCCGGAAGCAACTGTATCACGCAACTTCCTTGACTGGATGGTAAGCGTGCCATGGAAAATTTATACCAAGGATAATTTGAACATTGAGCATGCCAAGGAAATTCTTGATGGCGATCACTTTGGTCTGGAAAAACCTAAGGAAAGAATACTTGAGCATATTGCAATACTGAATAATCTTGAAACAATAAACAAAGGCAGGAAAAACCGCGCTGAAGTTAAAGCAAGGGCACAGATATTATGTCTTGTCGGACCTCCTGGTGTAGGCAAAACATCACTCGGTAAATCAATTGCCAGAGCGCTTGACAGGAAATTCGTAAGGATATCACTTGGCGGCGTTAGGGATGAAGCAGAAATTCGCGGACACCGCAGAACATATATTGGCTCGATGCCCGGTAAGATAATTCAATCAATGCGTAAGGCGGGGACAAATAACCCGGTGATACTTATGGATGAAATTGATAAGATGGGTATGGATTTCCGCGGGGATCCCGCAAGCGCGCTATTGGAAGCGCTTGACCCTGAGCAGAATAACACGTTTAACGATCATTACCTGGATGTTGATTACGACCTTTCAAGGGTGCTCTTTATTACTACCGCAAATGTGCAGTACCAGATACCGCTGCCATTGCAGGACAGGATGGAGATTATACAGATGCCCGGTTACCTTGAGCATGAAAAGCTTGAGATCGCAAAACGCCACATCGTGGCAAAGCTGCTTACCGAGCACGGTCTGACAGGTGAAGAAGTGATTATTCCGGATTCATCGATCAGAAAAATAATCAATGAATATACCCGCGAAGCGGGTGTAAGGAATCTTGAGCGCGAAATTGCTTCACTCATGAGAAAAATTACCAAAGAAATAGTTTTAAATAAAATTAAAGCAAACGGCTCGGTAAAGAAAGATAAAAAACCGATGACCGTTACATCAGAGCTTATTGAAAAATACCTTGGTGTACCTAAGTTCAAGGAAAAACAGGCAGATAAAGAAGATAAGATTGGCACGGCAGTTGGGCTGGCATGGACTTCAATGGGAGGCGATATACTGGATATTGAAGTATCTGTTATGCCCGGAAAAGAAAAGCTTACACTAACAGGCCAGTTGGGTGATGTAATGAAAGAATCTGCATTAGCCGGATTTACATATATCAGAAGTAACTCAAAGAAATTTGGCTTAGCCGGTAATTTCTTTAATGGCAAAGAGATTCACATTCATATTCCCGAAGGCGGAATACCTAAAGATGGACCATCAGCGGGAATTACAATGACAATAGCGATGATATCAGCTCTGACGGGGAACCCCACACGAAGCGATGTAGCCATGACAGGGGAGATTACCCTGAGGGGCGAAATACTGCCGATAGGTGGACTGAATGAAAAACTGCTGGCTGCGCAAAGAAGCGGAATTAAAAAAGTACTGATACCGAAGGAAAATGTTAAGGATTTAAAGGAAATATCTGATAAGATTAAAAAAGGACTCGAAATTGTAAGCGTAGAAAAACTTGATGATGCATTACCGCACATTTTTAAAAAGAAATTTGTGAAAAAGAAATAGATCCTGAGTTATTACACATACAAAAAAAGGCGGTCAATGACCGCCTTTTTTATTTAAAGAAAACAATTATCTTTCAGGTACCTTATACTTCATTTCCTTCACACCGAAGAAATAACTAAAGCCGAAATTCAGGTTGAAGTATGCAAACTGTTTCCACCCTGCAAATTCAATCGGTTCGGGTGAAGCGTCATCATTTAACCCTACTATTGATGTTGGCGGGTCAGAAGATTCATCCTGCTGGGGAGTCTCTGATTTTTTAAGCAGCAGGTTCGCATGTGTGAATTTTATGCCGAGGTTTAACCCAAAATTCTTTGATACTGCGCTTTCAAACCCAAAGAAAACCTGGTAGCCAATCCTCATGCTGCTCTTTATTGTTATATCAACCCTGTTGTTATCCGGATTGGTGATCTCTGATTTACCTGAGATAAAACTTATAAGCGGGTTCGCGCCGAAGTAATATTTTATGTTATGCGCCGGAGTGATGTTATACTCAATACCAACACCGCCGCTGATTGAATTATAAGAAACCTTGCCTTCTTCGGTGTTCTTAGCGAAAATATCGCTTTGGAACCGGTCAAAACCTGAGATGAAATCCAGCCAGAAGTTACCTTTTTTATTAAGCGGCAGCTTTCCGATCAAACTGAAGCCAAAACCGTTGCGTGCGCCAAAACTTCTTCCGAGTACAAAGTTATCTTTTATAAATCCGCCGTTTTGGCTGGTAAGCTCCATAGCGCCTGTATTAAGCCCCGCATTAAAATGAAGAATGAATTTAGGAACGGTCTTTACCTTTACAATTGTAATGATCTTTGTCTTCTGAATTTTTACGGTATCAACCTTAATAGTAATGGAAGTATCCTGCGCCTGCAAATAAGCACTCGATATCAGCATTAAAACCAACACTATTATTTTACCGTGATGTTTCTTCATTTAATTTTATTGTGCAGCTAAAATTTCTTTTGTTATTTTTTATTTTTCATTCCAAAGTAAAAATTAACACCTGCGTAGAATGAACTGTACAGGAACTGTTTCCAGCCGGCATAAGGAATTACTTCACCGGCAGTAACTTTGTCATCGTTGAGGTATGTCTCATTAACCGATGCAGGAACCTGTGACTTTTTCCCGATTATATTCGCATGTGTTATTTTGTATCCCAGGTTCAGACCTACTTTATTATTGAACGCATACTCAAAACCCATATTGAAAGTAACGCCAAAACGAACGGAATTTTTGATCTTCAGATCGAAATCAGTAGAATCAGTGTGCAGCAATGCTTTACCGCTTATAAAGCTTGCAACTAACTCAAATCCAACATATGGCTTGAATTTTTTCTGAGGTGTGAAGTTGTTCTCAATTCCAAGTCCTCCCGAAAAGACATTGTAGCTCACTTTTCCTTCCGGTGATTCAGATATAACAAAATTACTCAAAAACCTGTTGTATGATGCGCTTACATTTAACCTTACATTGCCTTCTTTATGAAGAGCGATCTTACCCGTCAAAGAAGCGCCATAACCGTACCTTGTTCCGAAATTCTTGCCTGAAATAAAATCATCTTTCCTGAAAAATGTATTTTCATTTGCGGCAAGATCGAGGTGCCCGATATTGTAATTAAAACTCAGCTGTAAAGTCACTTTGGGCGCTTTACCCGGCTTCAGCAAATTAAGAATCTTTGTGGTAGCAATTGAATTATATGAAGTATCTCTGGAAGAGACCTTACGGGTTTCATCCTGCGAGTGAACTACGGCAGTTGAAAAAATGAGAAACAGCAATATGTATACGGTTCTAACTCTCATTAAAGATATTAATTCTTTTTAGTGACTATAAACGCATCCGTGAACCCTTTTGACCGTGCAATTTCCACGAATTTAATAGCCTCGGCGCGGTTACCGTACCTGCCGATCCTTATTTTAAATAAGTTACCTGATTGCTCGTAGTAAACTTCATCGCCAAGTACCTGCTTCGCGCGGTTAAGGAAATTTTCAAAGTTAGATTGCATAGAAAATGCGCCAATTTGAATAATATAACTGTATGAATCTTTGGTATTATCCTTAATGTTATCTTTGTCGTTCT
Organism: Ignavibacteria bacterium; assembly: GCA_013140565.1. Taxonomy (GTDB): domain Bacteria; phylum Bacteroidota; class Ignavibacteria; order Tepidaquicellales; family OLB5; genus OLB5. Next base: position 2,186 of record JABFSP010000378.1, on the reverse strand, counting down.
TATCCTGTTTTATTTTATCTTCATTAAGGGTAATGTTTTTGATAGTGTCTATTTTGACTGTTTTTTCAACGTAATCAACTTTGTACGAAGTAACTTCATATTCGCCTGAAGAACAGGCAATAAGACTTAATGCAGAAATAACTGGAAATATTAGTAAATATATTTTAGCAAATTTTCGCATAATTTTCTAAATCAATATAAGCCATAATCTTAAGAAAAACAAGACTGGTAAAGAGTTAATTTAAAACCCCCCGTCTAACTTCTTATAAATATATAAGTTGTAAAATGCAAAAACTCAAAGAAAACAAAAAAGGTTAGATGAAAATAACAATTTCAGCTAACCTTAAAAATTGAAAACCCGAATTATCAGTTAAGTTTATATCTTTTTTCTTTAACACCAAAGTAAAAATTCACACCGGCCATGATGCTGTAGAAAGAGAAGCTTTTATTATTATTGCCTGCAAAGTTCAGATTTGGATCTGCTGCATCCCGAAGCTTGAATTCCGGATCGGCGTTTGTGCCTTTAGCTTCTTTAAGAAAAGCATTTACATTAAGCAGTCTTGCGCCAACATTCAGACCGAAACCGTCATTTATAAGATACTCAGAGCCAATAATGAACCCATATCCCATTCTGAAACTGTTTGTAACTTTGTACTCTTCGTTATATGGAGTGCTGCCTCTGTTTTCGAACCATACTTTTATATCACCATTTATCATGCTTGCATTAAGCTCGGCGCCCATGTATATTTTAAATTTATGCGCGGGAGTAAAATTGTATTCAAAACCCAAACCGCCCGTAAAGCAATTGTAATTAGCTTTACCGTTATCGGCTACAGTTTTTTTATCACCGAATGTGTAAGAAAGAATCCTGTTATAGGTTAAAGATTGCGTAAACCGGATGTCCCCTCTATTATTTAAAATTATTTTTGAAAGCACGCTAGCCCCGTAACCCTTATCAGAGCCGAAAGTCTCTCCATCGTAAACTGTTTCTGACTGGTAATCATCATTATATGCGCCTGAGAGCTCAAGCACGGACTGGTTATAATCAATGTTAAACTGCAGAGTATAACTTGGTGTGCTTCTTACGATCATGTATCTTTTTGTCACAGTATTTTGGGCAAAGATTCCCGCAGAAGCTGTTGCCAGCACAAATAGAATAATTATTGCTTTAGTATGGTAATTACATTTCATAATAGTCGGTATTATTTGTTAAACCTGTAAACTATATCTTTAACTCCAAAATAAAAATTCATACCTAAATAGAAAGATGTAAAAATAAAATTCTTGAACCCGCCGAATTCAATAGTCCCTGAATCGTCTTTCTTATCCCTCAGAGGCACTTCATTAGGGTCATCACTTGTCTTTGTTGATTTAAATACCTGGTTTGAATTGGTGAGTTTTATTCCGAAATTCATCCCGACCTTGTTATTGAACATATACTCCAGACCGCCATATATCATATAGCCCAGCCTGAAAGAGTTTTTAATTTTAACTGTTCGGGTCTGTCCGGTTGTTACACTTTTTATATTCGCTGTTCCTGAAATCAGGTTAGCCTGTAATTCAGCGGCTAAATATGGTTTCAGTCTGAAACTTGGATTGAAAGAGTTTTCGAGTCCTACACCAATTGCCATAACATTGTAACTCACGTCACCGAAACTTGATTTTTCGGCGAGAAAACTGCTTGTAAACCTGTTGAAATTGCCGGAGGCATTCAACCTGACATTACCAAGTTTATGGAGCGGGAACTTACCGATGACCATAACGCCGAAACCATTTTTAACGCCAAAGTTTAACCCCTGGGAAAATTGTGCTGAGTCAAAAACATTATTGAAGTTTGAAGAAAGTTCGGCCATTCCCAGATTCAGGCCGCCTGATATCTGTAGGGTAAAGAATGGTGGAGTTTGAATTTTGTAAGTGTTTTTTAGTTTTACCCCTGTTGACTTATATTTTGTTGTATCCTTATAATCGCCTTTTTCAATGTTGTAAGAGCCGGAACCGCAGCCAAACAAAAATGGCAGTAAAATAAATAATGACGCTATAATGAAATGCTGTAATTTCATAGCCCTTTGTATTCCCTACTAAAAATTTTAGAATGTAAAATTTATTCTATAATAATAACTGTGATTGACTATGTAAATTATTTATAAAAAACCTCAAATTCAAGTAATAATAATTACTTATTTTAC
>JABFSP010000342.1 GCA_013140565.1 Ignavibacteria bacterium | reverse complement strand
AATTAAAGTTAATTTTATGATAAAAGCAGTAGTTTTCGATCTGGATAATACACTCATTGATTTCATGAGAATGAAGAATACGGCAGTTGAGGCAGCTACCAAAGCTATGATAGATGCCGGGCTGGACTTTCCGTATAAAGAAATAAGGTCTAAAATTGACGCAATATATAATGAAAAAGGAATTGAGTACCAGCAGGTATTCGATCAGCTGCTGAATCATTTCATTGGCAGGATTGATTACAAGATACTTTCCGCCGGAATAGTAGCCTACCGCACAGCCCGCGAAGCGGAACTGAATACATATCCGCAGGTGATACCAACACTTGTGAAGCTCATCAAAATGGGAATTAAGCTCGGCGTAGTATCCGATGCGCCAAGCAAAGAAGCGTGGCTGAGGTTAACTTATATCGGGCTGCATCATATGTTTGATGGCATCGTTACTTACGATGATTCACGCGAGCGCAAACCCTCGCCGGTACCGTTTAACCTGATACTGGATAAGCTTGGAGTTAAAGCTGAAGATGCGATAATGGTCGGTGACTGGGCAGAACGTGATGTGGTTGGCGCAAAAAGCGTCGGGATGAAAACCGCTTTCGCAAAGTATGGCGATACGTTTGATACAAAAACTCACGGGGCTGATTATGAGATAAACTCCGTAGCGGAGCTAGTGGAGATAGTGAAGAAAGAAAACACATAAATAATACCCGCGGAAGCGGGTATCTCGATCATGAAGACATTTTACGTTTACATACTAACGAACATTAATAAAACAGTTTTATATATAGGATTCACAGATGATGTTATACGAAGGATACAAGAACATAAAAATAAAAAATACGAAGGTTTTACTAAGTTATATAACGTTAACAGATTAGTGTATTTTGAAAAGCTTGATACTGTTGAGGAAGCTATGCGAAGAGAAAAACAATTGAAGAAATGGAACAGGAATTGGAAGAATGATCTTATTAATAAACAAAATCCAGATTGGAAAGATCTATCTCAGAATTCTGATAAAAAGTTAACTGACTTAGAATTTTTAGAAATGTTATTTAAAAATGTAAATAATTAAGAATAGAGATTCCCGCTTTCGCGGGAATGGTTTAATATATGATAAAAGGCGTAGGAATAGACATAATAGAAGTAGCGCGGATAAAGGGTATCATGGAAAAATACGGTGATAAGTTCTTTAAGCGTATATTGACCGATAACGAAATAGCTTACTGCAAGAAATTCAGTGATGCGGAGCTGCATTTTGCAGGCCGCTTTGCATCAAAGGAAGCATACAGCAAAGCCATTGGCACGGGTATTTCAAAAGATTTCGGGTGGAAAGATATTGAGATATTGAACGATGAAAAGGGCAAACCGTATATAAATCATGTTAAGCAAAGTGAGTATTCAAAATTTAAGTTTTTTATCAGTATTTCTCATACTAAGGAGTATGGCAGTGCTGTTGTAGTATGTGAGGAGTAGTTATAATTTCCCCGCGAAAGCGGGGAACTCTGGCTTCAATCATATTTTGATGTTTTTCTTTAAAGGGTTATTCTGAATAGATTTAAATAAGTTAATAGATTTGATGTCTTAAACCAAAACAAATTTCAAACGAAAGAATAAAAGTTAGGTTCACAATCGAGATACCCGCCTGCGCGGGTATTGCTATACTACACATCCAGTGGTCTTGCGACCATGATACCGGTTTTCTTTGAATCCCCTACTACATATTCCTGCAGTTCTTCGTTGGAAATTATCACACGTTTGCCTTTGCTTGATGCATGCATAAAGTATGTACCGCCGCCTTCTTTGTAAACATAGCCAGTGTGTGTTACATCAAGTCCGCCTATACTTGTTGTGGTAGCAATGATATCCCCCGTTTGCATCTGATCATATGATTTCGAGATATCCTTTGTTGGGATGTAATAATAATACCTGGAATTAATAGCATTTTCTGCGGCTACAATGCCATCAAGCTCACTGCTGTTTGATAGCTGCTTATATGATTTGGTATGGGTTGACATAAAATCGATGTTTTTATTGTACGAAACGCCGCCAATATCAGCAGTAATGTTCTTCACAATGCCCTTATCTTCATTATTGGTTATCCAATCGCAAAAATAATGCAGGCGGCTTGAGTATCCGTCAATTTTGCCATCGCGGTAACGGACTTTTTTGAGCTCAGCCTTATAATCATCAAAACTGGTCTTACCCTGCTTAATGCAGCGGGCAAAAACCAGGCAATTTTCCACAAATGTCACGCAATCGAGGCCGGTTAGGTTTACCACAAGACTCTCGCTCATATTTTTATCCAATGTTCCCGCAACGTAGTCGGTATCAATAAATGACTTCCCGACTTCACCGATCGCATCACCAATTGGCATTGACTTCACATCTCCATCAATGAGAAGCTTGAATTTCTTCTTGCATATCACTTCATCGTAGTCATCCCAAAACGGACTAGTCATTGATTTAAGCGTATGAGGCACTGAGCTTAAAAATATAGCGCTTAAAGCTGATGTCTTAATGAAATTTCTGCGTGTTATCTTCATGTAATAATTTATTCCCGCGTAGGCGGGAAACTCTGGTTTAGATTAGAATTCTATTTGTAATAATGCTAAAATATTAAAATGAAATTGCATGAAATCCTTTACAATTTCTCTATATCCAGCTAAGAGTTACCCGCTTTCGCGGGTAAAATCATCTTAAAATGGTGCATCCTGCGGAGCGTAATATGAAGGCTCAGCATCCCTTGCCCTATTGGTAAACATAGCATAATTGTGTATAAATGTCAGCTTGGCTTCGCCAATCGGACCGTTACGCTGCTTGCCGACAATTACTTCTGCCAGTCCCTGTACTTCGTGGAATTTAGGATCATCCTTGCTGATATACACTTCTGGTCTGTTAATAAATATAACCACGTCAGCATCCTGTTCAATAGCGCCTGATTCCCTTAAATCAGATAGCTGCGGGCGTTTTTCTTTGCCTGCGCGCTCTTCCACCTTACGGCTTAACTGGGATAACGCAACTACAGGGATATCAAGTTCCTTTGAAAGCTGCTTTAAGCCCCTGGTTATATATGCAATTTCAAGATGCCTGTCGAGATTACCCTTATTGGATACTTCCATCAGCTGGAGGTAATCAACCATAATCATATCAATGTTCTGCAATGCCTTCATTCTGCGCGCCTTGGAGCGCAATTCAAGCAAGCTAAGAGGCGAAGAGTCATCAATAACCACATTTATCTTGCTGCTCATAAGGCGTGGAGTCTGTTTGGCAATCTTAGCCCAGTCTGATTCCGGCAGCCTGCCTGTTTTGAGCTTTGATATATCTACTTTTGATTCTAGACAAATGAACCTTAATGCAAGCTCACGGTTACTCATTTCAATCGAAAATATTCCGATATTTTTGCCATGCTCAACTGCGGCATTCCTAGCGAAGTTAAGCGCCAAAGCCGTTTTTCCGTGCGAGGGTCTGCCTGCTATAATAATTAACTCTGATTTCTGGAAGCCGCCTGTCAATGCATCAAGCTCATCATAACCGCTGGGTACTCCAAACACGGTTGCGCCCTTTTCGTGGCGCTCATGTATTGACTCAACATACTCCATTGTATCCCGTACTTCATCTTTGATATGCGTGTAATTTTTCTTCTGCAGGTAGTTTGTAACTTCAAGTATTTCCTGCTGCGCTTTATCAAGCAGGCTCTCTGTGTTCATCGTGGGATCGTAACACTGCTCGTTAAGCGAATATGTAAGTAGTATCATATCACGCTTTATCCAGTTTTCGAGCACCTTGTTAGCAGAAAACACAATACTTTCCTGTGAAGAGAATGCTGTGGATAGCTCAGCCAGGTAATATGAACCGCCTACGGCATCAAACTCTCCCCTTGTTTTAAGCTCTTCTGAAAGAGTTATTATATCAACCGGCTCATTTCTATCCCTAAGGTCACTTATCGCCCTGAAAATTAGTCCGTTTGCATTGACATAAAAATGCTTGGGCTTTAAAATAGTTGTTACTGCATCAATTAACGCATTATCAATTATCATACCGCCCAGTATGTTCATTTCTAGCTCACGGCTGTGCGGGGGTATTTTTCCCCCATACAGAACCTCATCGGGGATATTACTTATTTCTGTAATATTATTTTTGCTTTTTCTTGCCAATAGTACTGTTATGCCTTCTATTAAATATTCTTTTCTGTTTCAAGTTTTTTGCCTGTCATTTCTTCGTAAAGCGCTTTGAACTGCTGCATATCTTCCCAGGTTGGGCGTTTCCAGTTAGGGTTTCTAAGCAATGCAGCAGGATGGAAAGTTATCATAAGTTTCCAGCCCTTATAATCGTGTACCTTACCCCGTAATTTATTCAAAGGTTCCTTAGTTTTCAAGAGAGTTTCCGAAGCCACTTTTCCCAAAAGCAGCAGCAGTTTTGGATTAATAAGCTTAAGCTGCTTTTCAAGATACGGGCGGCATAATTCAGCCTCATCGGGGGCGGGATTCCTGTTGCCGGGCGGGCGGCATTTTAAGATATTGAGAATAAATACCTCTTCACGCTTAAATCCGGTGGCTTCGAGTATCTTGTTGAGCAATTGTCCTGCCCTGCCAACGAATGGCTCACCCTGAGCATCCTCATCAGCTCCGGGTGCTTCGCCTATTACAACTACATCGGCATTTGGATTACCTACTCCGAATACAAAATTGTTTCTGAGCTTACCCAGTCCGCATTTCATGCACGTGTTTATTTTAGCGTTTAACTCATCAAGAGTTTCGGCAAATTCCCACTCTTCGCGCTTTATATTCTCATTGCCGAAAATATCAATTTCAGCGACAGCACTTTTATCTTTTACAACAACGCTTTCAGGTCTTTTTTTTATTATTTTTGGTTTTGGAGCTTCATTTTCAACTGATTGGATGCTTACCTTCGCTATTTCCGGAATATCTTTATCGATATAAAGCTTACCTGCATAGAACCTGTCAAAATTCTTAATGATATTTTCAGTATCGGCAATTAATGTTTTTATCTTCTCTGAGCTCAATTATTACAGTGTTAAAATTTTATCAAGAATCTTACCAGCTGCATCAAATTTTGACATTTTAGGATATTCAGTTTGATTGCCTTTACAATCGATTATTGTTATTACATTTGTATCAGTTTTAAATCCGGCACCTTCGACCTTCGGATTATTCACAACTATCATATCAAGATTCTTCTTTTCAATTTTACCTTTTGCATAATCAATTTCATTTTCGGTTTCCAGAGCGAATCCAACAAGTTTATAATCAGATTTATTTTTCCCCAAATATTCCAGTATATCAACAGTCTTTTCGGTTTCAATAGTCATATTACCGGCAGATTTTTTGATCTTACCCTGCACAATTGATTTAGGTTTATAATCAGCAACAGCGGCTGACATAATTACAACATCATTTCCCTCTAAATGATCTTTTACAGCGTTAAATATTTCTTCGGCGGTGTTGATATCGATCCTGGTTACATTTCGTGGGGTGCGAAGCATTGTTGGTCCTGTAACAAGTGTTACTTCGGCTCCGCGCTGCGAAGCAGCATTAGCCAGGCTGAAACCCATTTTACCGCTGGAGTAATTTCCTAAAAATCTAACATCATCAATTGGTTCATAAGTGGGTCCGGCAGTTATAAGTATTTTTTTACCTTCCAGATCCTTTTTGGCTCCTGCGAGTAATTTTACAGTATGCTGATATATTGTTTCAGGCTCGGGAAGTCTGCCGATACCGTTTAAGCCGCTTGCCAGCTCACCTGATTCAGGTTCAATAACCCAATAGCCAAGCTCCCTTAAAGCTGAAACATTCTGTGAAGTGGCTTCATTCAGGTACATATCTTCATCCATTGCAGGTGAAATAAGTACGGGTGAACGTGCAGAAAGTACTGTAGTTGTAAGAAAATTATCGCTTATTCCGTGAACTATTTTTGCAATAGTGTTTGCAGTGGCAGGCGCGATAACAAATACATCAGCCCAAAGACCCGTATATATGTGCCATGTTTTGGTTTCCACTGTTTCTGACTTGCTGGGGTCAACTTCGGGGAACATGTTAATCATTACTTCATTGCCTGAGAGCGCTGAAAGGGTTACGGGTGAAACAAAATTTAAAGCGGAGGGCGTCATAATTACTCTGACTTCCGCTCCGCTTTTTTTATACAATCTTACAAGCTCACAGCATTTATACGCTGCAATACCGCCTGAGATACCAAGTAATATTTTCTTTCCTAATAATTCCACGGGTTTTGTGTGATTTGGTATTTACACCTATGCCGGCTTTATATCCGTTTGAGTGTAAGCGGTATAAACAATAATTAATCTTCCGGGTTTTCGTTCCTTATTCTGAATTCAAGCCCGTCTGCAAGAAGCTCGTTAAGTCCTGTTTCAGTAGTCTTTGGTCTCTGTTCAAACTCAACGCTGATATTCATCTTATCTTTGCTTACAACAGTATCATCACTGTCATCATCTACCTTGATAAGGGGCTCAACACGCTGGTTATATTCAAGCTTCTGCTCATCGTTGATCTGTCTTGCGCGTTTTGCCGCAACAACAACAGCTTCATAGATATTCCCTGCTTTTGATTCAACTTCTTCTATTTCAAGAGGGGTTATTTTCATTTTATTGCTCCTTAAGCTATATATTTATTTATTATTTTTTCTGTTTCACTTACCGCTTTATCAATTCCCGCGCTATTATCAACTATGTAATCAAACCTGTGTTTTAATTCGGCTTCCATTTTTATTCTTGAAGAACGCTTTTCAATTTCAGCTTCAGTTTCAGTATTCCGTCTTTTAAGCCTGCTCACAAGAACCTCGTACGGTACATCGATAAAAACAGTTACTGCTTCTTTGTAAAGATCTTTAATATTCAATGCGCCTTTTACATCTACATCCAGTATCATAATATCTTTGCTGTTCAAAAAAGGCTCAACTTCACGTTTCAATGTGCCGTAAAAATTACCATGTACTTCTTCAGTTTCTATGAATTCGTTATTTGCTTTTTTTGCATTGAACTCCTCAATTGAAATGAAGTGATAATCCTTGCCGTCAGTTTCATTCGGACGCTTATTCCTTGTTGTTGCTGAAACTGAAAAACTAATTGCAGGAAATCTTTTAAATAATTCCCTGATAATAGTTGTTTTACCGGCTCCGCTTGATGCGCAAATTACAAAGAGCATATTAACGTAATCTTAAATATCGTGATTTTTTTGGTTTATTAAAAGTCGTTTAAAAAGCCGATTATTTCTTAATTTTCGAAAAAACTATTCAATATTCTGCAATTGTTCTTTGATCTTTTCGAGCTCTTCCTTCATTTCAACAACAAACTGGGAGATTTGTGAGCTGTTTGATTTTGAGGCAATAGTATTGATTTCCCTGTTAATTTCCTGTACCAGGAAATTAAGCCTTCTGCCGGAAAGCTCTTTCTGCTTTACGTTATTCCTGAAATAATTGATATGTGACTTTGCCCTGATAACTTCTTCGGTGATATCAAGCCTGTCGCTTATCATAATAAGCTCATACTCCAGCCTGTTGTTATCAGCCTGAATATTCGCTTCATTGATAAGGTTACTTACCTTATCCATCATTTTCTTCTTTGTTTCAGCAACATTATTCACGGAAAGCTTTACCACAATGTCAAGCTTCTTTTCAATTGAGCTTAACCTTGTGAGAATATCTTTTTCAAGTACTTTCCCCTCTTTGGCTTTCATTACAACAAGGTCGTTTACGGCTGCAACTATTATCTTCTTGATATCATTCCAGTACTCGGCAAGGTCATCATTGTTATCACCTTTGAATATTTCAGAGAACTTTAAAATATGCTCAAGCTTAATTTCTTCCTTTATTCCGGTTGTCTTCTTAATTCCTGTAAGCAGTTTATGATATTCCTTAACCGCTTCGGGTTTTACCTGAAGGGTTACTTCAGTTACTGAATTTTTTTCAATTGAAAGCTGAACTGATATCTTTCCGCGTGATACTTTCTGGCTGATTATTTCCCTGATATCTGATTCTTTATCTGAAAATACCATCGGCAGGCGGCATGATACTTCAAGATACTTGCTGTTTATACTTCTTAATTCCGCGTTTACTTTAATTTTCTTCAGGCTTTTTGATGCTTTCCCGAAGCCCGTCATACTGATTATCATATAATTTCTATTTTATGTTATGCTTCTTTTATTATTTCTAACTCTCTTTTATTCTTTTCTTTAATTTTCTTTTTTCTTTTGGTGTAACACTTGCTTTCTGGTTGAATAAACTATCAGGCTTTTGGAGGTAATGTTTCATAAGCTCATTCTTCAGGAACTCAAATGCTTCCTCGACAGTATCAACAACTGTAAATAACTTCAGGTCTTCCCTGTCAATAAGTCTTTTGTTTGCAAGCTCTTCAAGATTTATGATATTATTCCAGAATTTCCTGTCATATATCACTATTGGCATTTTCTTCCGTATCTTCTTGGTCTGAATTAAGGTGAGTAATTCAAACAACTCATCAAGCGTACCGAATCCGCCCGGCATGATAATAAGCGCCTTGGCAAGATACGCGAACCAGAACTTGCGCATGAAGAAGTAATGGAATTCAAAATTTAGTGAAGGGGTTATGTACTGATTCGGGTTCTGCTCAAACGGCAGACTGATATTCAAACCAATTGATTTACCGCCCGCTTTTTTCGCTCCCCTGTTTGATGCTTCCATGATACCGGGTCCGCCGCCTGAACATACAACAAACCTGTTGCCGGGCTCCTGTTTAATTGACCACTCAGTGAGCATTTTGGAAAGCTTTGCGGTATCTTCGTAATAACGTGACATTTCAAGATCAACTTCAGCATCAATAACACGCTGCATACTTGGATTCTTATGCTGAGTTAATGCTTTCAATCTCTTTTTTGCTTCAGCTCTTGGCAATATCCGTGCAGACCCATAAAATACAATCGTATCACGTACATTTTCCTTACGGAAGCGGTACTGCGGCTCCATGTACTCGGCAACAATCCTCAGCGATCTGGCCGCGGGACTCTTTAAAAACTTTTCATCACTATATGCTTTTGGCGCTTTTTTAAGCATGCTTTAATTATTATTATTTTCTACTAAAATTATTTAAGATTCTAATTGCTAATTGTTGAGTCCGGTTTACCGGACGAAAACTTACTCCGCAGGAGGAAGGTCAATTGTTAAGAATTCTTCCGCCATCAATGGGTATCACATGCCCTGTAAGATAGCTGCACTCCAGAATAAACTCAACTGCATTAATTATATCCGCGGGTGTGCCGTATTTTTTTAATGGAATCTTAGATACATCTATCTTTGAGGGAGTTCCTTTTTCTTCGCCATCAATGATAATTGTTCCGGGAGCAATTGCATTCACACGGATTTTCGGCGCAAGCCTGCGTGCAAGCAGGTATGTTAACTTTACTGCGCCGGTTTTGGATAGGCTGTACGGCATAAATCCGGTCCAGTTCTGCAGACCCCCAAGTGATGCAATGTTAATTATCACGGGAGCCTTCGCTTTATTCAGATACTTAACAGCGAATTGTGAAACAAATAATGGCGCTTTCAGATTAACAGCAATTGTATCATCAAAGAGTTTTTCAGTGATATCACTGAAATCGACTTTTTTTATAACACCTGAATTATTTACAAGTACATCTATCTTTTTGAAATCACTGCCAATTTTATCAATTATCTTTTTAAGCTGTTTGATGTTTTTCAGGTCACATTTATACAGCTTATATTTGATTCCGAATGCATTAAGCAGGGTTTGAGTGCGTTTTATTTCCGTGGGTGAGCTTGAATTATAAATTACCGCCAGATCATACCCTTTTGAGGCAAGGTAAAGCGTTATATGCCTACCAAGTCTGTGAACACCGCCCGTAATAAGCGCAACTTTATTCATCTGCTGTTTATTGTTTTACTGCTGATAACATTAATTTTAAAGCCAAATATTCCAAAATTTAGCATTTGGAATTTTGGCTTTGGCATTTTGCTTCTTTGTACCCTCGATCCGGCATAGCCGTATGGCCTGTTGAGGACTTCAGTCCGAAATCCCGCGAAGCGGGACGGTTTTAAAAAAATAAAAAACTTTGTACCCTCGATCCCGAATGGCGGGATGGCCTGCTTTTGTACCCTCGACAGGAGTCGAACCTGTGGCCTGCGGTTTAGGAAACCGACGCTCTATCCTACTGAGCTACGAGGGCAATTTACTACTGAGCTATCACGCCTAAGGCGTGACTTCATCACGATTTCATCGTGATTTCGCGCGGGCAGATTGTAATTAATTGCAAATTTAAGCATTTTTTGGAATACAAAAAAGTCGAATAAATAATTGAATCCCTGAATGTACCCCAAAGCTACATATTAGATTATTTTACCTTTTAAGTCTTTTTAATAAAATATCATCAAATGATACCCTTACAAATAAAAATTCATTTATATTTATTCCATAATAAACTATATTTCTAAACTAATATTTATTTTATGAATAACACATTCAAAACAGAACTCTGGAAGCAATTTGGCGCAGCGCTTGATATGCTTGAAAACGCGCTTGAAAAATGTCCCGAAAGCCTTTGGGATGATGATAATAAATTCTGGTATAATGCATACCACTGTTTATTCTTCACAGATTATGACCTTACTACCGACCCTGAAAATTTCCATCCGCCTGAACCTTATACAATGTCCGAAATGGATCCATCAGGAATTATGCCGGACAGAACTTATACAAAAGAAGAACTGATTTCATATATCCATTTTTGCCGTGAAAAATTCCGCAAATTAATAATACAGGACATTGCTGATATGAGATGGAATAACGGTCGGCGAAATTACAGCATGACAGAACATTTGCTCCACAGTATGCGACACGTTCAGCATCATACGGGTCAATTAAATATGCTGCTTGGAAAAATTGACCATGACCTGCCAATTTGGGTATCGCAAACAAAAATTAAACTATAACTAATATGATAATACTTCAAATAGAGCACCCTGTTCCAAACTATGAAGACTGGAAAAAAGCGTTTGATAGTGACCCAATGGGTCGCGAAAGGTCCGGTGTGAAAAGCTACAGGATAACCAGACCAGTTGATGATAAAAATTATGTGCTGATTGAATTATCTTTTGATGAAAGAGAAAAAGCTGAATTAATGCTGAAGGGATTACAGAATTTATGGAAGCAGGTTGAAGGAAAAGTTATCGGTGCTCCAAAAGCACGGATTATTGAAGTGCTTGAAACCAAAAATTATTGATTAAAATTATTAAATATATATGGATAATTTTAAAACAGAACTCTGGAAACAATTTGGCGCGGCAATTGATATGTTTGAAAATGCGATAAGTAAATGTCCCGATGAGTTATGGACATATAACTATTCCACAGGCAAAGATACATTGCATGCAACACATATTGATGAAATCCGCAGCAGTTACTGGTATATAGCTTTCCACACATTATTTTTTACCGATTATTACCTTGATACGGATCCGGATAACTTTAAAATGCCTGCACCTTTTACCATACAGGAAGAAGATATTGATGAAGTAATGCCTGAGAAAATTTACACTAAAGAAGAACTGCTTGCTTATGTATCACATTGCCGTAATAAATTGCAAAACTTGTTAAAGGATATGGATGAAGCAAAGGCAGATTTAAGATGGAAGAATCCATGGAAAGATTACAGCATGATTGAGATTACAATGTACAATATGCGGCATGTTATGCATCATACGGGTCAGATGAATATGATGCTTGGTAAGACCAGCCATGATCTCCCGGTATGGGTATCGCAAGCGAAGGTAGATTTGTGAATTTGTCAACGGTTCAATTTAAGCTGCAAAGAATTAGTATTCATTTGAAAATATTTTTTCCATTTCAGATATTGTATATTATTATCAAATAATATTTCATTTTAATTGATTTTAAAGCGCATTATATTGTGCTGTAAGTCATATATTATGATTATTACGTCTTGCCATATTAAAGTTAAGAATGGTGAAAATACACAAAACTGCCTCAATTAACTCTGATGATCTAACTTTATACAAAACTGCAAGGTTTGCTTTTAGATTAATTACACTGCTTGGTGTAATTGAAATAATTGCATATATCTTTGATCAGCGGCTTCTACTCTCGTTTAATGAACATTTTATCCCAATTGCACCTGATACTGCAATAATATTCATAGTATTAGGTTCATTATTTTACTTAAGGACCAAAAATAGTCATAATAATTTCTTTCAAAATACTGCAATAGCACTTTTTGGATCAATAGCAATCTATACCATTCTGAAGATCTTAGAGGCATTAATTAATGTCGATCTTACATTTTCAAAAATATTACTTCCATCAACAGAATTTCTTGGAACTATTCAGTTAAAAAGAATATCTCCAATTACAAGTTTAATTATACTCTTAGCAAGTATATCGGGAATAATATCTTATTCCCCGGTGTTGAAAAATAGATACAAAAATTTTAACGCTTATTTAGGTACTGCGGTATTAATTTCAGGATTTATAATAACAACAGCCTATACACTGGGAACTCCGATATTTTACATAGGTTCATTTATACCTGTAGCGCTGCCCACTGCAATTGGTCTAACGTTTTTAGGAGCCGGAATAGTAGCTTTAACCGGTGAAAAGAGTGTAATAAACAGACTGTATACCGGCAAAACAATCAAATCTCTGCTTATCAGGTCATTCATTCCAATTATAATTGTATCGGTTTTATTAAATGGATTCATTCATGCTACGTTATTGTTAACATTTGTAAATGCCGGTCTTTTCGCTTCAATTTCTACCATTTTTTTGATCGCGGTCACAATATATATTTCAGTAAGATTAGCGGGACAAATATCAATTCATATTGATACTGCAGATAAAGAAAGAGACAATGCAAGAGACAGGCTAAGCGAGAATTTAAAAGAGAAGGAAACTCTTATTAAAGAGCTGAACCACCGGGTTAAAAATAATTTTAATTTGATAAACAGTATTATTTCATTATCATCAGTTAACTGCAATGATCTGGAAAGGATGAAATCAACTCTGGAAATGGTTAAGTTTAGAATAAATTCAATAGCAATGGTTCATATTCAGCTTTATGAATCAAACAGCCTGACATATATAGAGTTCAAAGATTACATAATTAAATTGGCAAAAAGTATTCATCATTCATACTATGAAACAGACAGGATCAAATTCAACTTTGAAATTGAAGACAAAAAACTTCCTGTAAATATAGCAATCCCCTGCAGCTTAATTTTGACTGAATTGATTGTCAATTCTATTAAATATGCTTTTTCCGATTCTGATGAAGGTATTATTTCAATTTCATTCAAGAGAATTAATGAATATTATAATCTGAAAGTAAGTGATAATGGCAGAGGTTTACCGGAAAATTTTGAAAAAAAGAGCAATGAAAGTATGGGATTTATTATCATTAGGGA
>JABFSP010000399.1 GCA_013140565.1 Ignavibacteria bacterium | reverse complement strand
CACCAGATTATTTGCATAATAGTTATTTTTATATAGATTGTTACAATTCAAATTTTGCCATAATTTCGCCATAATATGAAAAGAATATTTTTAGGATTACTGCTGATATCAGCCGGTTTGTTTGCACAGAACCTGCACCAAAGGTTTGATGGGATCAATTTTACAATTAACGGTAACAGTTCATTAAGTCCGTTTAACGGAGGCATTGAAATTCCCCGTTACCAATTCATAGATATTGACGGCGATAGTGATGTTGACCTCTTTATTTTTGACAGGGATACAACTTTGAATTTCTACAAGAATGAAGGCACACCTACTGCACCGCTTTTCAGATTGTTTTCAACCCGGTTCCAGGGCTTGAATGTGCGGAACTGGTTCAAGTTTGCCGATCTTGATGGCGATAATGATGTTGACCTTTTTTGCGGGGGTGATTCACAGCGCGTGCGATATTATAAAAATACAGGCTCAATTTCCAATCCGGCTTTTACACTGCAGCTTTACGGAGTAAAAACCGATCTGGGTGATTACATGGGAAGCGAATCAGCAAGCATTCCAACAATTGTTGATATCGATGGCGATGGTGACCAGGATTTCCTTACGGGAAGCTCAACCGGCGAAGTTACCTACTACCAGAATATCGGCTCAGCGCAGAACTTTAATTATAAATTTATTACTGCAAGGTTTGCCAATATCTTGATTATTGGCGGAGCAGATGACCCTAAACACGGAGCAAGTTCAATAACCTTCGGTGATATAGACGGCGATAATGATAAGGACCTGTTCTGGGGTGATCTCTTCGGGCTAAGTATTTATTTCATACGCAATACAGGCACCGCGCAAAATTTCCAGTGGACAACAATTGATACGAACTCTCCCCCGCCGAATTATTATTTCAGCGGCGGTTTTAATATGCCCGGAGTTTACGATATCGATAGCGACGGAAGAAATGATTTTTTCATCGGCGTGCTGATAGGCTCAAAGACCATAAATAATTTTGTGTATTATAAAAATATGGGTCCATTGAACAACCCTTCATTTTCGAAGATAACAGATAATTTTATTTTATCTGCGGATATAGGTTCATACAGCTATCCCTCTTTTGGTGATATTGATAACGATGGTGATAAGGATATGTTCATAGGATGCGACCGCTCTGTGGGATTTTATCGCAATACCGGAACAGCCACAGCACCTTCATTCACTTTAGCGACTGACAGTCTTCCCCTGAACATTACCAACTTCAATTATGCTCCTGCAATCGGCGATCTTGATGGTGACGGCAAAAAAGATATGGTGCTTGGATATTATTCACTGGCACGGTTAAAATATTTCAGGAATACAGGCACAGTTACCAATCCTGTATTTACTTTGACCACTTCGCAAATGGATACGATGAATCTCTCGCAGGCAAGCGCGCCTTGTCTGGCTGACCTTGATAATGATGGCGATCTTGACCTGCTGGCGGGAAACTCAAGCGGCAGAATTACTTATTACAGAAATAACGGAAGCGCAGCTTCTTTCAATTTTCAATTTATAACAAATAATTACGCATCTGTGAATGTCGGTAATGATGCATCGCCTTCGCTTGGTGATTTGGATGGTGATAACGATCTTGATATGCTTGTAGGTAACCGTTTGGGTCAGATTGCGTTTTACAGAAATACCGGCTCAATTTCATCACCCTCATTTACTTTTGTCACATCCAATTATGCGGGAATAAATGCGTTTCAGAATTCAGTGCCCGTTATTGTTGACTTGAACAGCGATACTGACCCTGACCTGATACTTGGTAATATAAAGGGCGGTTTATATTATTATGAGAACTGGGATGTATTCGGAATTCAGCAGATAGGCAGCGAAATTCCCCGGGAATTTTCGCTGTATCAAAACTATCCGAATCCGTTTAATCCGGTAACTAAAATAAAATTTGATGTAAAGGCAAAAGGCAAAAGTGAAAAGGCAAAAATCAATTTGACAGTTTTCGATCTGCTTGGGAAAGAAGTTATCAATCTTGTAAATGGAGAACTCTCCCCCGGTATATACGAAGTTGATTATGATGCTTCAAATCTGCCAAGCGGTGTGTATTTTTATAAGCTGGTAAGCGGTGAGTTTAGTGAATCGAAGAGAATGGTGTTAGTGAAGTAAAAAGTAAAAAAGCATCCCGCTAAGCAGAAGCGCGGGACTGCAGAAAACGCAGAAAGTAAAAAAGCAAAAAAAAAATAACGAATCAGTTGTAGATACGTTACGCTTGGATGTCTTTTTTATACATTCTCAAACCGGTCGCCGGGACGAATTGGGAATGAGGAAAAATAATTTCAAGGTTTAATATCCCCCCTTCAACTGAAGGGGGGACTTTTTTTATCTACTGCCTGGTAGTTTAATCAAGTAATAATCCTGATTTTTCGTATATCTTAGATGGGGGTTTGTGTAAATGAATCTTGTTAAAATCTCTAAAGATTCCTGCTTTCCTGCCTGAACTGCCGTTACGGCAGGCAGGCGCAGGAATGACAAAATACTATTGAGACAGACT
Organism: Ignavibacteria bacterium; assembly: GCA_013140565.1. GTDB lineage: Bacteria > Bacteroidota > Ignavibacteria > Tepidaquicellales > OLB5 > OLB5. The sequence continues at coordinate 10,990 of JABFSP010000399.1, read as the reverse complement.
CTGGAGTTTGGAAAGAGATAATATTGCTCTATACAAAACAAGGGGCTCGAGCCCCTTGTTTGATAAAACAGAATTCAAATAAACCTGACAGGTCTTAAAGACCTGTCAGGTTTTGCATTTTCTTATATCAGCTTCAGATCCTTCAATACTTTCTTCAGTTTCTCGCGGTTAGGTTTTGATATTTTGGTCAACGGCAGTCTCAAACTCTCATCAATTCTACCCATCAAATGCAAAGCTGTTTTTACAGGTATCGGATTTGATTCATAGAAATTCGCTTTCATGAGCTCAAACAATTTGTAATGCAGTTCCTGCGCTCTTTTCAGGTCACCTTTTAATGCAGCTCTTGTCAGGTCACTGTACTCTTTAGGTACTTCATTCGAAATTACGCTGATAACACCATCACCGCCTGCTGTGATAATAGGCAGCGTTAGTGAATCCTCACCTGAGAGCACTGCGAAATTTTTGGGCCTGTATTTTATTATCTGCATTATCTGCTCAAGGTTGTTGGATGCTTCTTTGATAGCAATAACATTTTCAACTTCTTCGGCTATTCTCAGAGTTGTTTCAGGCAGCATGTTTGATGCGGTCCGCCCCGGCACATTATACAACACAGCCTTTACATTACATTCTTCCACAATCCTTTTAAAATGCTGATAGAATCCTTCCTGGGTAGGTTTGTTGTAATAGGGACCCACAAGCAGCACAGCATCCGCTCCAACTTCTTTGGCGTCGTGAGTGAGATCAAGTGAATCAAGCGTGGAGTTTGTGCCCGTACCCGCAATAATGGGTACCCTGCCGGAGTTCTGGTCGACAACAATTTCAATCACTCGGCGGCGCTCAGCGCGGGTCATAGTGGCTGATTCACCCGTTGAGCCGCAGGGGACGAGGAATTCAACCTTACTTTTAATCTGCCAATCCACCAAACCGCGAAGCGAGGTTTCATCGATTGTTCCGTTTGCTTTAAACGGAGTTACTAACGCTGTTCCTGTACCTGATAATCTGGCCATAATAAATAAGAAAGTATAATTTATAATTAATTTACAAATTTAGTTTTAAAATTGTACTTAAACAATTTATAAAGGAGTATTAGAACAATAGACAGACACAAAGACACAAAGGCTCAAAGTAAGGCTTTAAACTATTTCAAAATTATCATTTTCTTTGTGTCGTAATACTCACCTGCTTTAAAAGAATAGAAATATATACCGGATGCAAAGCCTGAGGCGTCAAAGTCAAATTCGTAAGTCCCTGCAGGCTTATTATAATATGCAGTATAAACTTTTCGTCCTAATATATCATATACATTAAATTCTATACCAGATGATTTTGGCAGTTCAAAATTAATTTTCGTAACGGGGTTGAATGGATTTGGATAATTTTGATGAAGAGTAAACCTCTTTGGAATTTCAGAACTTGTAATGTTAATTCCAATAGGGTTTATTTTTTTAGTTTTAGCCAGATATAAATAATGTGGACTATCTAAAGAATTAGGTAAAATTGGACCAAAAGAAGTTCCACAAATAATATAAGAACTATCATTACAGCTAACAACACCATAGCAATAAGCTGCGAGCGTATCATCATATAATGAATTTTCCCATTTTTTATTACCTAAAGAATCAAAAGCACCCAGGATAAATCCAGAAGTATCCGGTATTAACCCATTAGAATAACTTATTGCAGCTATATACAAATTTGTAACATTATCTTTTATCACACTTTCACCATAATAAATATCGTATGCTCTTAGAGTATCTCCATGTTTTTTTTGCCATTGCATATTTCCGGTACTATCGGTTTTTGTAATAAGTAATGCAGAATTGTAATTAGCATATACAATTGATCCATATATCATATAACCTTTATCATTTGTTTGGAAAACGGAATACCCCCTTTTAAAATAACTGTTGTTCTCACCTATAAGCCTTTCCCATAATGTATTACCGTTTTCATCTTTTTTTACCAGGTATTGATAATAATTGTTATTAACTCTGCTGCTTCCAATTAGAATATAGGTATTATCAGTTAATTGTTTAATTGAACTAAAACCATTACTATTATTTTGCGATTGGTTAATTTGCGACCACATTAGCTGACCGCTCGTATCGAATTTTGACATATATCCTCTACCAAAACCATTACCATTAATGTAGCCGACTGAAACTAATTTATTATCGTTTGATTTTATAATATTTGATAATCGAACTTGATCATAACCAGGCTCTGTAAGTGTTTTATACCACAATCTGTTTTCGTACATGTCTAATTTGGTAAAAAAATCCCAATAAATTGTATAAATATTTCCACTATTATCTTCAGCAAATGAATACCCCGTACCGTTACTGCTGCTATTCCATAACGTATCACCATTCATATTAATTTTTGTTACAATTCCACCAGTATTTCTCTCACCAGCGATCACAAAATTACCATCCATAGTTTGTTTAATTGAGTACCCTGCAGTATAATATGAATACAAAATTCTTTTCTCCCACTCAATCCACTGGGAGAAAATATTTAATGACATAAATTGGGTTAATACTGCAAGAAGGGCAAACAGAGTAATTTTTTTCATTAAGAGGACTCCTTTTAATAATACTAATTTAAGTCATTTAAACGCATGTTTCAATGGATTTTTGAGAAAGAATTATTCATATTAAGAGTTGTAAATTTTGAGTATTTTTGTAAATAATTTAAAATTCCATATAACAATACACACATGTCAGAAAAATATTTAAACTTAATAAACGGTGAGTGGGTTACTCCCTCAACAAACAAGTATATTGAAAACCGCAATCCCGCGGATAAAGATGATCTTATAGGTATATTCCCCGCATCATCAGAAGAAGACGTAAATAAAGCTGTTGCTGCAGCAAAGATAGCTTTTGAAAAATGGCGCCTTATCCCCGCTCCAAAACGCGGCGATGTATTAAAAGTCGTAGGTGATATGATGCTCACGCAGAAAGATGATATATCATTCCAGATGACGCGCGAAATGGGCAAGGTATTTGCTGAAACCAAGGGCGATACACAGGAAGGTATTGATACAGCATATTACGCAGCATCAGAAGGCAGAAGATTATTTGGTCTGAATGCACCAAGTGAATTACCAAATAAAATGAATTTAAGCTTCCGCGTTCCAATTGGTGTTGGCGGATTCATCTGCCCGTGGAACTTCCCGATGGCAATACCGACATGGAAATTATTCCCGGCGCTTGTATGCGGAAATACTGCGGTGTTCAAACCTGCTGAGCTTACTCCAAAAACAGCTCATACATTAGTTGAAATAATTGACGCGGCAATGCGCGAAGTATTGGGTAAAGATTATATTCCGGGTGTGATAAATTTAGTCCATGGTAAAGGAAGCGTTGTTGGCGAAGCTATCACAAACCACGAAGATATTGACTTAATTTCATTCACAGGTTCAACTGATGTAGGTAAACGCATTAATGCAGTTGCCGGTGCATCGCTGAAAAGAGTATCACTTGAGCTTGGCGGTAAAAATGCGCAGATAGTTATGGATGACGCGAACCAGGATCTTGCACTTGAGGCAGTTTTATGGGGAGCCTTCGGCACAACGGGTCAGAGATGTACAGCTACATCAAGATTGATATTACATGAAAAAATTTACGACGAATTCATAAAGAAACTTGTGGCAAAAGCAGGTAAGCTTAGGCTTGGTTATGGTAACGATAAAGGCGTTGATGTGGGTCCGTGCGTAAGTGAGAGTCAGCGTAACAGTGTAAATGAATATGTACAGATAGGTTTGAACGAAGATAAAGCAAAACTTGTCCTTGGCGGTGAATTTGCAAATGAAGGCTCACTTTCAAAAGGCTGGTTCTACAAACCAACAATATTTGTTGATGTAACTCCTGAAATGAGGATCGCAAAAGAAGAAATTTTCGGGCCGGTGCTTTCGGTAATAAAAACCACGGGACTCGAAGATGCAATTAACATACTGAATAACACAAAGTACGGCTTATCATCATCAATATTCACAAATAATGTTAATGATGCGTTCACAGCAGTACGAGATATTAAAGCAGGTATTACTTACGTAAACGGTGCGACTATCGGTGCAGAAGCACATATGCCGTTTGGCGGAGTTAAGCAGACAGGTAACGGTCACCGCGAAGGCGGCTGGACTGTGTATGATTTCTATACTGAGTGGAAAGCTGTTTATATTGATTACTCAGGCAAACTGCAGAGAGCGCAGATAGATAATTATTGATTACGAATTAAGAATTACGAAATTAGAATAAATGCCGGGTTAACAGCCCGGTTTTTTGTTTTATTTACGATTTATTGGAACAATCTGAGCCGGAATTTCCTTAAATAAAGGACAATAAAGTCCAATAATTAATAAATTTATCTTTAATTAAATTTAGCTTATCATTGTAACTTATACCAAAAAACTATGAATAATCCTCAAAAATACAGAAAAGGCGCTATATTGTTCAGTGCCGGTGTAATTTTTAACCTGTTTATTTCAGCCCTTTTGTTCCTGGGAGCCTCGGTATTAACAACCCGGGGCACCGCAAACGGCAAAGAGCTTGTTGAGCTTTCAAAAGAAAAGGGCATGTATATTGTAGAAAAGCTCTATGGCTTTTACAAAGGTTCAGCGGGTGATGTAAGGGATGACTCTGAGCAAACACTGAAAATGCTGGCTCAATATGACGCTATAGATTATGATCTTACAATATCCTTTGATATGCCGAATAAATCAATTAGCGGCGTGAATTATATGAGGATGCGCGCGGAAACCGATACACTCCGAGTTATATATGTTAATATTTACGATAACCTGAAGGTTGATAAAGTCGGGTTTCAGAACATGATGCGAACAGGAATTAATTACCGTGAGCCTAAGGATATGCCCGAATGGTATGATGTAACATTCACGCAGAATTCAAATTACCTTATTGTTACATTGAAGGATGAAGATAAACCAATGAAGGGCGATAACATTGCTTTAAAAATTGAGTATTCAGGCAAACCGGTTAAAAAAGGATTTGATTCATTTTCATTTAAAGAGCTTTACGGCAATATGTATGTGTACACTTTAAGTGAACCAACATGGGGACCTGTATGGTGGCCTTCAAAAGATTTCCCTGATGATAAAGCTACAATGAAAATGCATTTGAACGTACCAACCGGTATGAAAGGAATTTCAAACGGACTGCTTAAAGACACCGTTCAGAATTCCGATGGCACAACTACTTTCAACTGGAACAGCTCCTACCCCATTGCCACATATTTGGTAAGTATAGTAGTTGGCAAAATGGCATATTGGGAAGATACATATACATCACTTGACGGGAATAAAACAATGCCCGTTGTGTATTACGCATTCCCTAAAGATTCCGCTAAAGCTAGGATTGACTGGAAGCCGACACCTGAGATGATAAAATGTTTCGCTGAAAAATTCGGCGAGTATCCGTTCATTAATGAAAAATATGGTAACTGCCAGTTTGGCTGGACCTCGGGAGCAATGGAACATCAAACCATAACATCTTACGGTTACCTGCTGATTACAGGTGATAACAGATATGATTTTGTAAATGCACACGAGCTTTCTCACCATTGGTTTGGTGATGCCGTAACATTAAAGGACTGGAAGAATATCTGGCTGAATGAAGGATTCGCATCATACTGCGAAGCAGTATGGATGGAGCATACCGGCGGTATGTCTGCTTACTTCGCACACATGAAAGGTTTTGATTACGGCTATTTCAGCGGAACGGTTTATGACCCCAAAGGGTTCATTGATAATCCTGCAATTTACGCCACCATATATCAAAAGGGCGCTTGGGTTATTCATATGCTGCGCGGCATAATGGGTGATGAAAAATTCTTCGCTGCTGTAAAAGCTTATTATGAAAAGTATAAATACAGCAACGCTGAAACATCTGACCTGGCAGCAGTAATGGAAGAGTATCACGGTTCAAGCCTTGAATACTTTTTCAATCAGTGGGTTTATAAAGGTACAGGTAGACCCAAATATGAATACTCATGGAAATTCGAAGATTTCCAGGGGCAAAAAGGCTCAGGGGCATACACAGTCAGATTGAACCTGAAGCAGGTTCAGAAAGATGAAGAAATTGAAGTCTATAAGATGCCTGTCAAGATAACTGTTGTTACAGAAGCCGGCGATAAAGAGTTCTCAGTATTTAATGACCAGAAGGAACAATCGATATTATTAACGGTTGACTCAACTCCCAAAGAAGTACTAATAGATAAAGACGGCTGGATACTGAAAAAAGTTGCAAAGGGTACTTACGAAAAATAATGGGTCAATTACAGTAAATATGGAGAAGGTAACATAAGTATGGAGTTATCTCCAATTGAATTAAAAGCGCATTATACAAATCTATTGCACCTGCATGTTAAGTGGTGCTCAAAACAAGTTACGGAATATGAACCGCTCCTTTCGCATGGTTCAGAAAGGCTGATAATAAGATTAATTGCTGATGACGGCACAAGTTCAATCGGTATTGTAAACCGCCATCTTGAAGAGAACAGGGCTTTCATAAGTTTTGGCAGGCATTTTAAGGAATCAGGATTAAATGTCCCGCAAATTCACATAGTTTCGGCATCAGAAGACAGTTACATTCTGGATGACCTTGGCGACGAAACGCTGCTTAAAAGAGTACTCGATGGTGATGAGTTTAATTCCGAAAAAATTGAGCTATACAAAAAAGTAATTGATGAGCTGCCGAAATTCCAGTTAACGGGTAATGCCGGATTAGATTATTCATTCTGTTACCAGTACAAAGAATTCGGGAGTGAGAATATTGATTATGATCTTGATTATTTTAAGCAGCGATTCCTGAAGAATTTTCATAAAGGCGAAATTGATACCGAACTGCTTGATAAGGACCTGGCATATATAAAAGATAAGATTCTTGAATTCCCCAGGGAATATTTTTTATACCGCGATTTCCAGTCAAGGAACATAATGATAAAAAACGAATTGCCGTTTTTTATCGATTTCCAGTCCGGCAGAAAAGGCGCGTTGTTGTATGATATTGCTTCGTTGTTGTACGACGCGAAAGCTGATATTCCGCAGCAAACACGGGAAGAACTGCTGGAGTATTATCTTGAAGCAGTAAAACAGTATGTTAATATTGATATCGGAAAAATGAAACAGTATTTTTGGTACTTCGCAATGATAAGGATACTCCAGGCAATGGGTGCATACGGCTTTTTGGGAATTGTTAAGGGAAAGAAAAGATTCCTGGAGAGCATACCATATGCATTAAAGAATATAAATTTCATTTTAAGTAATAGAACAGAACCAGGCGAGCTTCCATATTTGAAACAAATTTTCAGTGAATTACTAAACGGAAATATAACAGAACATGACAAAGCATAATGTAAGAGGATTAAACGTAATTGAATCAGGCGAAGAAAACAAACAGGCAATAATATTCGTGCATGCCTTCCCGATGTGCAGCAGGATGTGGGATAAACAGGTCGAGGCGCTGCAGGATAAATACAGGGTTGTTGTTTATGACCTGAGGAGTTTTGGTTACAGCGAGCTTGGCGACGGGCATTTTACAATAGATTCCCATGTAAGCGACCTGATATCAATTGTTGACAGTCTGAAACTGGAAAAACCTGTTGTATGCGGACTTTCAATGGGCGGTTACATTACGTTAAGAGCTCTTGAGCTTTACCAGAGTAAATTCAAAGGCGCAATTGTAGCTGATTCAAAAGCCGAAGGCGATAATAATCCGACCAAACATGCCAGGGCCGAGCAGATGAAGATGGTAAAGAACGGACAGCGTGAACAGTTCACAGATAACTTTATAAAAGCTGCGCTCAGCGAAACAAATTTCACAGAAAAACCCGAGCTCGTTGCGTTCCTCAAAGAAATGATAAGCTGGCAGAAAAATGAAGCAATAACCGGAGCTTTGTTAACTCTGGCTGCAAGAACTGATACAACAGACGGACTTGATAGATTTGATATAAGGATGCTTATACTGGCAGGGAAAGATGACAAGTTGACTCCACCGGAATTCAGCAAAATAATTTACGGCAAGACAAGGAATTCTGACCTGAAACTGATATCAAATGCAGGACATCTGCCGAATATGGAAAATCCGGAAGAGTTTAATGCGGCAATTCTGGATTTCATGAAGAGTTACGAAAAGAAGCAAGGGTAAGCTTATCATTTGTTCTGATGTTAATCAAAAAAGCAATCTTATTTGGTATAAGATTGCTTTTTTTATGCTCGGTCAGAAAACTACAGCACTTTCCTGCAGAAAATCATGCCAGTTTCTTCTTAATTTCCTTTAACATAATATCAGTCATTTTGGTTATATCATATTCATGTTTCCAGCCCCAGTCAGCCCTGGCTTCTGCATCATCAATGCTGCCCGGCCATGATTCAGCTATCTGCTGTCGAAAATCAGGCTTATAACTAATAGTAAATTCCGGAATATGCTTCTTTATTTCAGCGGCAAGTCCTTTGGGATCAAAACTTATACCGCTCAGATTATAACTTGACCTGATCTTAACCTTTTCCGCGGGCGCTTCCACAAGGTCAATCGTAGCCCTGATAGCATCAGGCATGAACATCATTGGCAGCAATGTGTTTTCCGATAAGAAACACTCATACTTCCTTGCTCTGATGGCTTCATAGAAAATTTCAACTGCGTAATCAGTTGTTCCTCCGCCGGCTTCAGTCTTATAACTGATAAGCCCGGGGTAACGCACTCCGCGTACATCAACTCCGTATTTATTAAAATAATACTCGCACCATCTTTCGCCGGCAAGTTTACTTATGCCGTATACTGTTGATGGCTCCATAATTGTAAGCTGTGGAGTATTTTCTTTTGGTGTGGTTGGTCCAAATACAGCTATTGAGCTTGGCCAGAATACTTTTTTTATCAAACCTTCCTTAGCCATATCAAGTATGCTTAGCAGGCTTTTCATGTTAAGGTCCCATGCCTTCTTGGGATTCTTCTCTGCGCTTCCCGATAGCATTGCCGCCAGCAGGTACACTTTTGAAATATCATGTTTTTTAAACACCGCGGCTACGCCGCTTTCATCCATTACATCAAGTGTTTCAAACGGTCCGGATGACATTACATCATCAGCCGCATTTTTTATATCACTTGCAATTACATTATCATTTCCGAAACGGTTTCTAAGCTCAAGGGTTAAGTCAGAGCCAATTTGTCCGGATGCTCCGATAACAATAGTTTTACTCATTTTCTTTTTTGATTTTTTCTTTATATACGATCTTCGCGCTGTTAGCTAATACACGAAGATCAATTAGCATTAATAAATAATCCATTCTTTCTGTTGGTGTCATTTGCAGAATATCCTTTTCCAAATGACCATCGAACAATGGATCGGATTGTTTTACTTCTTTACTCATTATCAATAATTCTTTTTAATTCAGCTATATCATCCTGATCTTTTTTTCTGGGAGGCTGCACTTTTGATTTGGCATATATTAAATCTTCCCTGGAAGAAACAGCTACATCAGTTCCCTTAATTCGCATAATTACTGCATTTCTCAATAACTCTTCGAAGGATTTAGGATAAGTAAGAAATATATCAAGCTGAATTATCGATTCAGGAACAATCAGTGTATAAACTAATGCGCCTTTATCTTTGACCCACAATTCTCTTTTTACCGGATCTAACAGATTTTCAATAGGCTCCGGAATCCTGGGTTTCAGACCAAGTAATTTTGCAGTATCGATCACTTTGTTGATATTATCCGAACTTATGGAAATTGAAATATCCAGATCAAATGTTGCTCTGTCAACTCCATGCAAAAAACACGCAACTCCTCCGCAAACAACAAACTCAACTTTATTTGCTGTCAATGCTTCAATTAAATCCCAAATATTATTCTGGATACTACTCACTTTTCCAAACTCGTTCTTAATTTCTTTTTGATCTTACTTTGTTTATTTTTGGGAAGTTCTTCAAATTTCTCTTTTAACTTAGTTTTGTCTTCCTCAGAAAGATTGCTAAGCTTATTTTTTATTTTTGAAGTATCTTTTGGCTGCTCTATATTATTGGTTTTGGGATTATCTGTTTGGGTTGGTTGTATATTGCTGCTCTTTATGCTATCAGTGATTTTAATTGTATCTGTTTTTACCTGTATAACTGTATCTTTCAGTAATGAGCGCTCTTCTTCGGATTTTCCTTTGAGCAAAAATTGCCAAATTGTGAAAATTGCGACTATCATCAAACCAAAAGCACCGATAATCCACAAAGTATCCCTGCTCTTTTTATTTTCGCTGCCGGGAATATTATCTTCTGACATTTATAAATTTCTTTTAGAACGCTTCAAACTCAGATACCTTCAACAACTACCTGCGGGGTAACCCTGGTCTTGGGGATCAGCGCGGGCCAGTATGCAACAACATCGCTTGCCTTTGGCCTGCCGCCTGCAAAACCGGTTACGCTTGGGGGACCCGTTAAAATAAGCGGAGCAATTTCTTTGCTGAATCTTTCGATTGTTGCTTTATCTTTTGCGCGAACGCCTATTCTTAAAACAACTTCGCTTAAGTCTTCATGTCTTTTAACCAGCGGGCCGTGGCAGCTGTTATATCCAAGGAATTCGGTGCGAATTTCTTCAAATTTAAGCCCAAGGTCATCAAGCCTTGTGCGCAGAATTTTGTCCCCTGCTTCAGCTTTCTTCAAAGCATCGGGGGCTGAGTAAGTTAGGGTAGAAAACGCGCTGAAGCCGTCATCATATGACATTGATACTTTGTAGAATTCTGTTGCGGGCTTGCCTGTGATGCCGAAAACTTTAACTCTATCTTTACCATCCTGTTCCAGATGTATTGATGTAAAATCAGCTACGCAATCCGGTGTAATGTAATCGGCCGGATCTGCAATTTCATACAGAAGCTGTTCACTTACGGTTTCGGTGGATACAAGTCCGCCTGTACCATCATGTTTTGTGATATAGAATGTACCGTCTTTGTGTGCTTCAACAATCGGAAAACCTATTCTTGCG
>JABFSP010000064.1 GCA_013140565.1 Ignavibacteria bacterium | reverse complement strand
CTTCAGGAACTTGCAGAAACCATGCAGGAAAATGAAAAAGTTGCTAAGACTCAGATATACTTAATTCAAAAGGAAGAATTGAAACAGGCCGCTTCTCAGCTAAGAGTTGAATTGGAAGAAAAATACCCGGAAATAAAGACTTCAGATGATATTGATGTAATAAATAAAAAGTTGAAATCCTCGGACCCGGCAGTAAGGGATTCTGTAAGTAAAGAAGATAAGCTGAAACTATATATGATAAAAGAAATTGTTACAACTGCGCTCCGTACCGGTGAGGATCCTGAAATCATATATGAAGTTAATTTTAAAAACAGGTTGAATTTTCAAACATCAAATAATAATACCGGAGGTAATAATACATCATCACAGAATGAGAAATTACTGCCAAAGGACTTTCATAAACTCAGTCTCAAGGAGCAGATGAAACTGCTTCAGAAACTTCAAAAAGAAAATCCCGGAAAACCAGGCGGGATTGCATCCGACAAAACCAATTCCACAGAGAAGCAAACCCAAAACGGGCAGGTTATGACGGAAGAACAAAGAAGCCAGGAATTATCGAAAATGGGCAGTGGTTATTAACTGCCAGTGATTGAATAGTTCCTCAATTTATTCTTCTTCAATACCACAGTGTAGAAAACCCGAACAGGGCAGAAGAGAATAGAAAGTGGAGCGCTAGGCTCCCGGGCTTTAAAATCTGGATTTAATTAACGGATTTTAAAACTAAAACTTTTTATTCAATGAAAACAAAACTCAACATCAACCGTGCATTAATGCACTTCGGGTTCTTGTTATTCCAGATCGTTTACTTTATCAAGCTTCATTTGTTATTTGCAGGAAATAAAGTATTCTCGGATACTTCAGTTCCTATATTAACATTGAATGACGCAATATCCACCGGTATAATCAAAAACAGGCTGGATATCGATATGGGCGTGGGAATAACAAAAGACAGGGAACCCTCCACCATGTTCCTCCATATGATGCGCAATATCCGCAAAGTGAGAGGAAATACATCAATAATCAGAAGGCTTGTTCACAGGGCACGTCCCAGGTTTGTAACTGTATCTGCAGTAGAAGGCGGAGATACTTTAACAATTGCGAATATTGGTACAATCAGCGGAGCTGCCGCAGTTGGTAAAAGATTCATACTGAAGCTTATGGGAATTACCCCGGGCGTGGGTGAAAGTATCGATGTAATTTGTGTAGCCAAACCGGCTTCCAACAAGATCCAGATCGATACAAACGATTCAACAAAAACTCTTCCTGCAATTCCCGTAAACACCAAAATCATGATCATAGGTACTTCATTCCCACAGGGAACGGAGCCGGAAGATCCTGTAAATACTAAGGTGTCGATTGTAGAACAGCCCACCCAGATATTTAAGAATAACTGGAAAGTAACAAAAACAGCTGCAAACGAAAGGCTGTATGGCGGTGAAAGTGAAAGAGCTCTCAGAAGGAGTGAGAACGAAAGGGACCATTCAGAGGATTTGGAACTTTCAGGGCTCTTTAACGGTGCCGCGGTTTATATTGAATCAGATGATACTTCAAACGTACATAGAGGTACATTTGAAGGTTTGGAATACAATATGATCAACCGTTCAGGAAATGTTTACGCATACAATGCTTTTGATGAGAATTTATTCAAGCAGTTAATTTTCCGTACCGGCAAGCCTTTAAGGATTGACGGAAAGCAAACTTCAAGGGTTTGTATCATGAATGAAGCTGCTATGAATATGTTCTGGGAAAAGAACCAGGAGACAATGAATACTTTTACCGAAACTACCATATTCGGTCAGAAAGTAATGTCTGCTCAGTATGCTACATTGAAGCTGGATTTTGTACTGCATCCGTTGGTTTGTCAGAAGTATGATGATCTGAATAAACCGTATATGATGCTTTGGCACCCCAGGTACAGCGAAGAAGTGCCAATGAATGGCAGGGATACATTCCTGCATGCAAATGTTCAGGCTCCCAGGGCTGATGCTATCGAAGATTACCTGTTAACTGAAACAACATTTATTCACACTTTACCTGAAATAAACGGTATTTGCATACCTAACTAATAATTTCCCCAGTGATCCGCTGCGTTCCTGAAACATGACCGGAAGTAAGGAGCGTGGCGGTAAGAGGGGATAAGGAGAAAACTAATGTATAAATCAAAATATTTCAGTGGTAAGTATGGAAAGAATACGCCTTATGCAAGATTCAAAAGCAAAGTATTTGCTGATCTGGATGTAAAAAGAAGATTGGATTTTATTGGTGAAATTTATAGTATCAGTGGAATTTCCCAGGAGTATCCTTGTGAAGTATCATTAACATCAGGTCATAGTCTTATAACGGGTGACAGAGTTTATTTAAAAGATATTGAAGGCATGACAGAGCTTAATGGTAAGGATTACATTATAACCGTTACAGATGCTGATAAATTCACACTGGATGAAATAGATTCTACAAATTACACTGCTTATGATACCGGTGGGAAGGCGGTTGAACTTGAAACAGCCGGTGATTCAGAAATTCAGGCTGTGACTATAATCAACAACGGAACTGCTACTATTTATCTTGCTGAGTCAGAAGGAAATGCTGATACGGATAAAGCGGGAATAATAATAAAACCTAACGGTACATATGATGAATATGTTTCAGATCTATCTAAGTTCTGGCTCAATAAAAGTGAGACAGGTACAATTGATGTAAGATTATTCATTAAAAAGTATGGGGAAGGTGTATAATGAAAAGTTCATTAAACAATCCTGTTGAAATACCATCGAGAACCAAAGGTACCGGAAATGAAAGCGGAAATGAAGTAACAATTGATGCTGATGATTGCGCTATTACGGTAAATGTTGCTGCAGTTCCAATGATAATGACACTTATAAATAATAAAATTAGTCCTGAAAGTATTATAATTCTATCTGTAAATAATTTAGGTGGTGAAAAATTAATATTAAATTTAAGAGATTCACCGCAAGCAGGAAGTGTGGCAATAGGAATATATGGTGATAATGATACAGGGGGCGCAGCGTTTGGCGGGGGTACATACTTAATTCATGTTTCTATTTTTTAATTACATAAAAGTAACTGATGAAATTAGAAGATATAGCGAAACAGCTTGGAAGTATTGAAGCAAAGCTGGATAGTGTCGATGATCGTCTGGACGGGTTACACAACAAATTCAATGATTATGTTCATAAACATCAGTTTCAACCGGTTAAATTATTAGTTTATGGGTTTGCCGGTCTTGTTTTTTCAACTGTGATTCTAGCAATATTAGCATTAGTAATAATAAAACCATTTTCACTATAAAGAAAAACATCTCTCAAGAAAGGGGAAAAAAATGAAATCAATCAAACTTTTAATTTATGACGTATTGCTTTTAGCAATGGCATTTATTTACACATCGGAAACAAGCGCTCAGCTCACTCCAGACGGGTATCAGTTGACTACGGAAGGGTATGATACTGATACAACGGCTTCAGCTTCCACAAATGATACTGCTGATTATTACTGGCAGATTACTAAACCGCTTGGCCAGGAAGATAAATATGAAATAATCGGGGAAGTAAAGCAGAACAGTAAGTATTACCAGTTCAGAATGGATGATCTGGGAATAAGTGCATTCCGTACAAGATACCTGGCTAGTGACAGCTCGGGGTATGTGCAGGGATATACTAAGTTCGGCTGGTTAGACCTTGGGGTATATTTACCCGGGACCACAGCTGATGGTGGTGATACTAAAATACCCTTTACTTTAAAAACAGGCTCAGCTATTTGGGCTTTTAGATTAGCGAGGAAATTTTAATGTACAAACCAACTGAAAAAGATCTAACCCCGGAAGGACTGACAAACCTTTTAAAGAATTACCATGTAATGGCTACATTCCTGGGGGGTTTAGTACCTTGTAAAAGGGCTGATGGCAGTATGATCGCTTACAAGGTAGAAAACTTCTTTGTTGAAGGAATAAATACAGTGGATGATCTTCAGAATGCGCTTCGCTCTGAAGTATTTGGTTTTCCTCACGGTATATATCTGGAAGCAAGGAATATCAAACGTGCACCGGCTGTAATATATAACATATTCAATGAAGACGAACAAAGGCAACTTAAGGAAGCTAATCTTCCAGAAGAAGCTATCATATTGATGAAGAATGCATGTTTTGAAATAGCTGATCAGTATAAGGACTTGGGTGATTCAAAAGAGAAGAAACCGGCTGATGATACTGATGGAGTTGCGGACCAGGCGGAGTATGATAAATACTACAAAGAATATGATAGTATGCAAAGAAATGAAATTGCAGATCTTATTGTTGAACAGGGCTGGGACGTGGAATTTAAATTCAAACCACATTTTACAAGTAAAGCGGAATGCATAAGATTCTACATATTGCATAAACATAATATAAAACCGGCTTTAACAAGTTAAATTAAAATTGTAAAATGGCAGCCGATATAACAGCGGATTTAGTAAACAGGATTACGGAAGAGCTTAAGAGCAATGACTATAAGCTTATTCCTAGTCCTGTTACTTTATTAAACAAGCTTGCAGATGCTCAGGAGTACCTTTGCATACATTGTAAAGCAATAAAGAAACAATGGGACATTGGATTACAGGAAAATGTATTTGAATATCCTTTTGATGATTCAATTGTGAACGTTCATAAGGTTAGATACAATGACAAGCGTTTTATCGATTATGAAATAATAAGAAAAGATATTTATTCTTTTAGTGACAGCGTTGTTATTGCCGGTGACAGTAACAATCAAATGAGTTTACTTTCGATAAAAGGCGCCAGTTTGAATAATACTTTAAATGGAGTTTTGTACTGGTACCTGAAGGATGGTGTATTGGAAATAAGAAAGATTAACGATTCCAATGATTCTTCAGTGGTTATGAAAGCTGATATAAGTAATTTAACACTTCCTACCCGTGTAATACTTTCTGAATACAATTCTTCGGGCTTATCAGGAAGCGTTTATATGACGGGTAAAGCGAATGATACTGATCAGGTAAACAATACTTTCACTTTTACTATCACTACTTCAAAACGGACATTTAAGATTTCTTCAAGTGTAGAGATCGAAGAAGATGATAAAATTGTAATTGATACATTTGTAAAGCCTAAAGCAAGTGAGCGGATATCAGATGAAGTTGACCCTATTCTTGACCCCGCATTGCATAAATACCTGGTTAAGCTGGTCCTTTCGGAATACAGGGAAGTTGTACCGGCGTTCGCTGATAAAAATACAATCAAATCAGAAGCTGAAGCAGAAGCATTAATCCTGAATGTAGAAGATTTGGGAAGTGTTAAAAAAAGTGCAAGAAATAAATATTATTTTTAACGTATTAATCTATGGCACAGCCAAAATTAGAAGACGTATCGATAGGTTTAAGTAATAAAATTGGTGATGGTGTTTCATCAGCCAGCTCTGACGGTGAAATATTTACAGCTTCGGACAGACTTAAATCTATAAATGAGGCAAGAATAATCCTTTATAATGATCTTCTTGAAACACTAGGAGTTGACGATTTTCTAAAAATGTTCCCGGAGTTTGTGACGGAAACAGCGGCAATCGCTAAAGTTCAGTCGAGTAAGTTAGGTGTATATATTCCTCTCAATGGTGCCGGTAACAGCTATACAAATTCATCTAAAACGCTTATTGTAGCTACAGGAAATTATTCAAATGGTTTATCTAATCTTTCTACCCTGCTTAATGCGCCGGTAATGCTGCATGACAATAACGCCGTTCCAAATGGTACCCCGGGAAACAGGCCGGTATTATTTACGAATATTATGGAAGTACTTAGCAATACTAGCGTAATATTAAGGGACGAATTTGGATATGATATACCGCAGGCATATTTGACAGGAATTATAAGTAAACCAGATGTTGGGTATTACCCAAAACCATCTGATTCGAGGAAGTTCCTTGAAATAATAAATGGCGGAGAGATCTATACAAAGGAAATTTTAACACGCTTAAAATTAGATTCATCAAAGAATACATACAGTAAGTTTTCGGGCAGTTCTGCATTTCCGAAGTACAGTGAAGATCAGCATGGAGCGGAGCTCACACCGGACCCATATAGTTCAATTAAAGGTAATGTATTATTAGAACCGAAGGCGGCTGTATTGGGCGGGAATAATGCAGATATCATTGAGCCTAATATTCTTCTCCCACAAATAAAAGCAATAGCTGCTATGGTGCTACTGGCAGAACAGCAAAACTAATAAATTTAAGAATGAATTAACCAGGAGTTAAAAAATGGCATTAAGACTATCAAAAATATGGACGTTTGGCAAAGCCTTGTATCATATGACAATGAGGCTAAAGGAGTATACTGATCAAACAATAACTCCCCAGGGTTGGGCTGAGATCCTGAATCTTAAAACTCCTCAGGCACAGGCGATATTAAACCTTAAAAATTCGGAAGAATACAAAGAGCCTATTGTGTTATCATTAAGCCCGCATGCGCCCGGGGGATGGTGGAATGATTTGGATGTAAATTTTAATCCTGCCACAAAGATATTAACTGTACCAAATGATGTATTAGCAGGTAGTTTTAGTGTAGACTTTAACAACTTTTTGGAAACAAATCCTGTTGGTGCACGTGTGTTTTTTGCCCCTGATTTGACCTCAACAGGCATTTATGAAGCATATGTGGTAAAGGTCATTGATGCTAATAATGTTGAGCTGGATAATGATCTTTCCTCAATTCTTGATACCAATATAGGCGGCATGATACTTCCGGGTAATTTATCTACAGTTAATTTAGCAGTCTACGCTATTTACAAAAATATAAGAGAAATTACACTTATAGAAAGCAATGTTTACGGTGAATGTGTTGAAAAGAAAAAAACGGAATTTCTTAATATAACAAAACCCCCAATCGGTTCTTATCACTCACACTGGAAAAAAAGGATAATCTGGTGCAGGGATGGTGAGCTGGTGAAGTTTGGCAAAGGTGATCTTGCGGAATTCGGGACCCTAACAATGTGGGTTGCCAGAACTCCTTACGAAGTTGATATAGATTCACCAGATGAATTTTTAGATGCACGTGATGAAGATATGAATATTATCTTCGATATGTGTCTTTTGACAGGTCTTGAAACATTAAAAATTCCAATACCGGAAAATCTGAAATCAACTGAAGCGGAAATCAATAAACTTATCCAGGCAAATGAAGCTCAAAAAGCAAAATTACTGACAGGTAAGGACTAATGGCGTTAATTGATCTTGAAAAAATACGAAACAGGCTATCAGTGGGCAGATTCTTTAAGAGTCTGCCTGTTCCTATTACCGGTCATCCTCTTGGTTATATCTCGGTACATGATATTGATAAGAATAACGCTCCTGCAGGAAGCGTGCAGGAATGCAATAATATGGATTTTGAGCCATCAGGTGACAGAAGAAGGGACCCTTATAGTATACTGGCTGATCTAATAAGCATTCTTCCATCCGGGTATACCATAAATAATTTTCATGAAAAGGTATTTGTAGATAAAGATGGTGTTAACAAAATATGTTTGCTGGCGGTTGCTTTAAAGAGCGGGAGCCGCGCGCGAATATTTATGAATAAATATTATAACCCTACAACATCATATATGAATAATCATGGAGCTACTACCGGCTGGGAAGAAGCAAGCTGGGTAGAGTTGACTGAAATTATCCAGGAAACTATAACAAATGTAGCTGATGGCGGGGATCCTGTATCTACTTTTGATATTGATGAAAGTACTTTAAACGCAAATGCTGATTATTATAATGACTGGTATGTATACAGGATAACAGAAAGTGATAGTACTGAAAGAGATTTGGTTTGCGTAGGAAGAATAACAGATTACAGTAAAGCCGGCACGGTTGGAAGTTTTACGGTTAAAAGAAGGTCATATGTTGCTGTAGAAGATCCTTATGCTAGATATATACCGGTGATAGCGAATGATGAAGCTGTGTACATAGTAAGGTATCCTGTTGTAATGAACAATTACGATGAATGGAACCTGATTAAAGAGGTAAGCTTTGAAGAGAGCTTTAATACTGTAAAAATTGCTTGCGGTCATGAAAGCCGTGCAATATGGCTTGGATTTATAAGTGATAAAACTTTCTTCCAGGGTGGATTCAGCATAAATTCAAGTTCACCAATATTTACGGGTGCAGGTTTAAATGATCTAACTTTCAGAGGTACTTATAACGGTATAAACGAAAAAGACTTTATTATTGAAATCTCTACTGCCGGAATAGTTGATTTTTGGCGCTGGAAAAGAGATGGTGATGCAACATGGAAGGCTACTTTACCTATGTCAACAAACTGGGTTTATCTAGAGGATGGGATATCAATAAGGTTTCCTGCATTCACCGGTCACACTGTTACTGATCAATGGAAAATACAAATAGACGGTTCAACTGATGCTGATACTGTCAAAAAACAAGACGGATTCTGGATGACTTATGACAGTCCAAACGCACTAAATAAAAAAATATATAAGTTTGATAATCATACCGGTGGTGTTACTGAATTAATTATTGATAACTCGGATATTGGGCGTGAGCTTGGAATAGATTATTACATTAAAACAGACATAACGGCTGCAGGTACTGACGGACCTAAGGACAGATATTTTGCACTATGTTTAACACTGGATGGGTTCCAAACAATATTTATTAAACATCTTGAATTAAAGCCGAATAATCTGGGTGTTCCATCGGGGATAGTTTATATTCAATCCGGTACATCTGCAAATTTTAATGTTGATTTTGAAAGACGGGTTACAGCTCACAATCTTTTTTATGGTGAAGGTAACGGTGAATTTGATGAGGAACCGGCAAGAGATAACATATTTCCTGAAACGAATCTTGTACAAACTGACCGGGGCGGTGATGTGCCATTAAGTGGAAAAATGATAGCCAGCTCATATGATAATGCTTTCAACATAAACCAAATTGATTTTATGTTTCATGAAACGGGCGGTAATAATCAGAATGATCCTCTATACCTTAATAAAATAACCGGTGATGTTACTTTAAGCAAGTATCTGAATTGTAAATATTATAAAGATATTCACCTGAAGGCAAAAAAATTCATTAAGGTTGGTGAAAACTATCTTGCGGTAAATCTCTCTCCTGATTCTACCAACGATGAAGATAAAACAGAAAAAAGACAAGGTACTACGAAAGTTGCTTTGAGCAATGTACTTGACGGTAACCGGAATTGTTATAGTATTTTTGCTTCGGAGAGAATAAGGTCATTAGCGCGGGAAGATATCTTAGGCGCTATTGCTACAGTAGCTAATCAATTTCTATTATTTACTAAAAACAATGCTACCTGGTATAGTATAACAGATGAAGCTGAATGGAGCTGGCAGAATAAAGGCAGTTTCCAAAACAAAGGAGCAGTGTCATCAAAAGGGATCGCTTCTGCAGTATTTGAGAATAAAAGCCAGATAGGTACAGCTTCTGAAGAATTCGGCGCAATAGAATTTAATGGTGTATTCTGGAACAATTACGATACTATATGGGGCTTCTTTGACAATGAACCTAAAGACCTTTTAAAAGGACACTGGGCTGAAGAATACAAAATGCTCAGTGATTCCGTAAAAGAAAATTGTATAACTAAATTTTATCCAAACCGCAGGGAAGTATTTTTCTACTTAAACAGTAAAATATATATTTATAAGATAGATTATAAGCAGTGGAAAATTTATAGTTATAATGCTGCTATTAATAATTTTGTTTCAAGCGTAAATGGTGAACTGTTATTTCACTCTACAAACAAGATATACACTACTGAACCGGTTGGTACAACACAATTTTTAGATGAAGGCAGTATTGCTTATGATTTCAGCTTTGCACAGTACCTGAGCGGGGGTACGGGAATAATTAACAAGATAGCTAACCGACTGGATTTAATGTATGAAATGGTCACACAGGTAGTTCTTGGTGAGTTTACGGATGGTAAAATTAATATTGAACTTACAGGCAATGAAAGCAGTACCGGTAATCTTCATAATAAGAACTGGCTGCTATCAGGGAAGTTTAAAAAAAGTATTACATTCAGGAACAATTCATCAGGGCAGTATGCAAGAAAAAGGGTTAATTACGTAAAGCTTAAGGTATCGAGTGAAAATACAACAAAGGCAAATATTAAAAAATTTGTATTAAAAGAAATGCTTTTTGAATTTCTGCAAGGTGGAAGAAAAGGTACAAAGATATAGACACCACCCCAGTCCCCCCTAGGGGAGGGTAGACTAGTATTATTTATTGTATTTAGTAATCAACCAATTAACAAATATTGCAAGTGGAATGAAGAAAAAAATAATAACTAATAAAATTAATATGATTTCTTGAGCGCCCATGTTATTAATTTACAATATACTTAATAAACTTTCTCCATTGGGAATAAGCTGTATCAGCTGGATTTTCATAAATTGCTTTAACTCGCCAAAAGTTAGGAATAGTATCATAACAGCCTTGATTAAACATAATAGTATCATTGCCGGTCTGAGTTGTTTGATTGTCGCAAGCAAATTGACCGTTGTGCGTAGTATCTTCTGCGACTACTTGAAAAATATATTTAACTGGTTCGCAGGTAGCCTTGTTCCATATGAATTTAATGGATTGGTTGGAAGGTAAATAAAAAACTGTGTCATTGATAGGTGAGATTAAATTTTGTGTTTTAGTACAGCCAGGTATATTATTGTTGGTTGTTGAATCATCACCACAGGAATTCAGAAGTAAAAAAGCAGAAGAAAAGATGATAAAGATTAGTATAGTTTTCATGACCGGATTAATATTTAAGAATTAATTACTTAAAAATATACATCAAAATAAGAAAAAACAATAAGTAAAATTACTCAAATGATAATAATCATTAAAAATATAACAGAAATGAGGGTTTTATAATGCCATTTCCATTAGTTGCTGCAGGAATAGCCGCCGGAGCGGGCGGAATTGCCGGGGCTTTAAGTAATATTTTTGGTAAAGACAAAAAAGAATGGACTGATGCAGATCTGACCAAAATGGGCTGGAAAGATTACAATGCCGGTGAAGCAAATAACTTTCTGTTACGGAACGCCGCGAACTTAATTAACAGGCGTAAACAGAATGCAAACGCTAAAGCTGCTCAATATGGTATGGATCCGGTGAGCTCGAGTTATCAGATGGAAGATGATATAATGGATTCCGTGGCCGGGCAGGCAGGGGATATTTACACAAAGAGCATCGAAAGCAGTCAAAACAAGGCTAAGCTTCTAACTGCTCTGAATTCCCAGGAAGAAGATGACAGTGATATATTCAGTGATATACTTTCCGGCGCAGGGCTCGGGCTGAATGCAGTAAGCAGATTTTATAAACCTATGAATACGGGGGGAATACTTCCAAATGATCCTGAGGTACCAAAGAATAAAGATGTATATCCTACAATGCTGGCAAAAAATGAAGGTGTACTGAATAGTGAAGCAATGAGTTTACCCGGTGTTAAGGAATTTGTACAGCGGGCTAATAAGGTTGGTTTATCACTACGTTCGCACAGAGGAAGCTCTCAGGGTATTGATAGGGCGCAGGGTATGAAAGATGGCGGAGTGATTGGTGAAGCAAAGAAAGAGGAAAAGACTAAGAAAAAATCACGTAATGCAGTTGGTACAAGTTTATTTGACAGAGTTGGTGAAGTTATGAACGGTACAAGAAATTACGGCGATCTGATGAATGAAGTTGGATATAATACTTTACATAATTTATCATCAGGAAATGAATTGCCGGATAATCTGGACCCTAAAACAATGAACCTGATGAATATCATTAATTCAATGTCAACGATGGCGGGCAATAATGAGCAAAGCGGTGATCTTCTTCACAGGATTGAAGCAGGAATGGAATATAATCCAATGGAAGGATTTAGGTTCAAAATTGGCAGGGCGCCGGATCCTGATGAGCTGGAAGAAGGAATAATCGGTGTCGCCCCCAGGACAAAGAACGATCCCCGGGTACCTGATGCATTAAAGATGAAACAGCCATTATCATTAAATATTCATTCACATGACTTTGACAATGAAGCAAGTAATCAGGATTTTATGAATGATACAAATAATATGAGCAGTTTTATAACAAGTTTTACAGGTCCCAGGCAGTTTGATAAAAATTCAGGACTGGATAAAGATTATGATGAAACGGGGAAATTAAAAAAACGCCGTAACGTAGGATTAGCTTTGAGACATTTAACGTATTAATGATGATCATCAACAGTATGATATCCATCTATATATGTTTTATTTCCTGTGAAAATTTTAGATTTGATATCATCAACAGCGCCTTTTGATAAATGACGCTCAGCGTATCGGATAAGAGCAAAATTAGAATCGACAGAAGCTTTATCATCACCGTATTTAATTTTGCTTAAACACAATAAATAAATAGTAGTTGAGTTTTTGTTACCGTCAGTACTTTTAAACCAATCAGGTTCATTGAAAAAAGATGGTTTTGGAACATAAACAACAGCTTTATTACATTTAGGAGAGTTGAGAAACAACAATGTTACCGGGATTAATATGATAGCAAAGATGATACCTAGGAATAACTGATTTTTATAATATTTGTTCATGGCTAATAAAGTTTATTTACAATTTATACTACAAAAATAAAATTAAGTTTCCAAAATATACATAAGTAGAATTACTCAAACAAATAAAGATTATGGGAATAACAGACTGGCTTAGAAGAAACGGGGATATTGTTGAGCAGGTATTGGGAAACCTGGATAATATCGTAGTTAAAGGGAATGCACAGGATGCCTTTAAAGAGCTCGGGAAGTACGAAGAAAGATATAATAACTTGCTAAATATCAGAAATCTTCATAAAAAGATTAACTCATATCAAATGCAGGAAGATGATGTAAACAGCCTGGTTAAAAATAAATACAGCTACAACCCGGGGTTTGAGGAAGATGAAAGTATAAAATCGAATCCTTTATATCAGGAATACCAGAAGGCTCCTACCGGTGACTATCTTTCTTATCTGCAGTCAACGAATAATACAGATGAAATAAGCCGTTTAAAGGGGCTGGGATATGTAAACGAAGAATTAGTAAAACCCTCACAGGATGAAGTTAATGATCATATAGCCCGAAAGCTGCTTTCACCGGAAGAACTGGCAATGTATGATAAATTAAAAGGTAATGACTTTAATTCTGATGAACACAATTTCGGTTTAAAAAACCTTGTAATGAAAAATAAACAAAGATTAATTTCTTCAGGCAGTCTTGGTGATGATCTTTCTGAAGAGCTGGTACAGCGCGCGGGTATTTTACAGATGCCGGAAGAAAAGCCGGAAAACCCATTAATAAGATTTGACGAAAAGAATAATATGATGATAGGTTACGATGCCCAGGGAAATATCAAGTTTACAAAAAAATATGCAGAAGATGAGAAAAAAGAAAGTAAAAAACCCTTTGGCAAATATGGTACTATGACGTGGGAAGAAATACTTCAATTGGAGCCAAACGAAGTATATCAGAATTTCGGTGCATTCAGCTCTGACA
>JABFSP010000428.1 GCA_013140565.1 Ignavibacteria bacterium | reverse complement strand
ATCACCACCATAAAACTTTGGATAATCATCATTACAAAAAGGTTTGTTCCGAACAATTAAACAATTTTCAATATTATCATATAAACTCTTTGTTTCATATTCAACTGACTTACTTACAATTACTCCCAATATAAAGAATAAATCACAATTATTTTTTTCTTTAAATTCATTTATGCAATCATAAGCCACATGTTCCTGCTTTATTCTTTGCTCAATTGTTTGAGCATAAGTTTGACCAATATACAATAATTCACCATTGCAATGAATAGCATAAAAACCATTTTGTTTTTTAAAACTGGCTACTTTTTCATTTAACTGTTTAACATGTATCTTTTCAGCTTTCCATTTTAATGTTATTTCTATTTCATCCATTTTAAAATTTATGTTTAGTTATACAAATATTTAATTAGAAAAATATTTTCAAGTCAGTCAGTTCTCACCCGCCGCAAATTTTGCAGGGTATTCCCTCTTTGTAATCTGTGCAGTAGCCGTTGCAGTTTTTGTACCATTTGCACTCTTTGTTATGCCGCTTATGCGTTACTTTGTTTACCCAATATTTGCACCCTTGTGTATCAGCAAGCTTGTATGCAGGTACGCTTTGCGTGCTGTTAGGCTCCGGGGGCGAGTTAAGTCCTGCCGTGCCGGCAAAAGTAAACAGCAGGCAAGCCATTAAAATGGCTTTTCTTAGGCGGTATTTTATCGCGGTTCTCATAATTTATAACGCAAAAAGGAGTTCACTCTCCCGGGGCATAAAATGCCCTTAGAGAGTAAACTCCTCTATACGCGCGTGAACAAAATTAGCTTTAATTTTCATTTATCGCAATGGCAAATAGTGTTTTAGACCTCCCCTAAATCCCCTCCTTGCTAAGGAGGGGACTTAAAATCAAAAGCTCTAATTCGTCTCCCCCTTACAAAGGAGGAGTGCCCCGCCAACTGGCGGGTGAGGGGGTCTTACTTTAAGACCTCCACCGTCGGAGCCGGTTCTTCGACCTAAATTCCCTCACTTGCAAAGCCAGTTCGTTGACTTGCTAAGCCTATGGACTGCCCCGCAGTGAGGGGACCTTTCGTCGCTTCGCTCTGCAAGGCTAAAAGCTTAAAATCAAAAGCTTTAATTCGTCTCCCCCTTACAAAGGGGGAGTGCCCGCCAACTGGCGGGTGAGGGGGTCTTACTTTAAGACCTCCACCGTCAGAGCCGGTTCTACGACATAAATCCCTTCACTGGCAAAGCCAGTTCGTTGACTTGCTAAGCCTATGGACTGCCCCCGCAGTGAGGGGACCTTTCGTCGCTTCGCTCTGCAAGGCTAAAAACTTAAAATCAAAAGCTTTAATTCGTCTCCCCCTTACAAAGGGGGAGTGGGCTTTAGCCCGTGGGGGTCTTACTTGCAGACCTCCCCTAAATCCCCTCCTTGCTAAGGAGGGGACTTAAAATCAAAAGCATTAATCCCCTCCCTTTCACACGGCGCTTTTTACGGCGGCGATGGCGTGCTCAAGCTCCGCGCTGGAGCTGTGCATGCGGCTGATGGCAATTGTCGCGCCATCGGGTGAGCGCAGCGCAAAGTACCATTTACCCTCAGGTGTTGAGCTTCGCACGTAAAGCGCTTCGTTTTGCGCCGCGCTGCGAATCCGGTTAATACATTTTACATTTTCATTTGCGGAGGTGCAGCCTGTGCATTGTAAGATTATTCTCCCCCTGTTATCGATAAGTTTTACGTAATGGACATTATCCGGTCCTGAGTATGATTCGAATCTTGTTGGCATGTTTGTATATGTTTAATTTCCCCAAATTAAATTTTGCTTCATATAAAACAATAGGGAGTCCGCTCCCCGCACGTATGCAGTGAGTCGAACCCCCTAAATGTTCATTACAAAAATATATTAAATTGTTAGTTTATGCAAGAGGATTATAATGTGCGACCCCTCCGGGGTCGTGGTTGCAGCTATTCGTTTGGCTATAAATGTTTGACCCCTAAGGGGTCATTATATAATACAGTTCACTAGAGGATGTTAGGTCTTTTTCTTATTTAATCCGCGTATGGTTGCTTCCTGGCGAAGCTCAGCGCGCATTGGCTGTGAGCGGTAACCGGAATACATTCCGGGTGTGGTAATGGATTTTGATACATTGGTCGCAGCGGTAAGTATAACGTTATCGCAAATTGAAATGTGTCCAACTATTCCCACCTTGCCGCCAATCATGCAATTTTTGCCGATCTTTGTTGACCCTGCCACGCCGGTTTGCGCCGCAATTACGGTGTTCTCGCCGATTTCAACATTGTGCGCTATCTGTATCATGTTATCAAGCTTAACTCCCCGCCTGATGACGGTCTCGCCCATCGTCGCGCGGTCAATGGAACAATTGCTTCCTATTTCAACATCGTCTTCAATTACAACAATACCCTTCTGCGGAATTTTCTGGAATGTGCCATCAGGATTTTTCGCCTGCCCGAAACCATCTGAGCCGATAACTGTTCCGCTGTGTATTATTACCCGCGCGCCGATCTTCGTACCCTGGTAAATTGTAACATTGGGGTATATCAGTACATCATCAGATATCTCCGCGCCGGCAAGTATTACAGTGTTAGGCAGAATTGAAACGCGCGCGCCGATCTTAACTTTCGCGCCAATGAAACAATGCGCGCCTATGCGCACCTCGTCATTTGAGATTTCGGCGGTATCGCTTATAACGGCAGTTTCATCAATGCCTACTTTTTGCAGTTCAGTTTGGGGTGAAAGGATATCAAGCAGTGTTAAAAATGAAAGATACGGGTCTTCAACCCTGATGAGCGGAAGCTCACGGTCATCAAGCCTTGGGTACAGTTCAGCGTTAAACTTCCTTGAAACAATTACGCATCCGGCAGATGTGCCTGAGAAGTATTTTTCGTAAACGGGGTTAGCGATAAATGTAATTTCATCTTCACCTGCTGATTCAATTTTGCCAATGCCCGTAATTTCTTTATCGGTAAATTTGGGCAGGGTAAGCTCACCTGATATAAGTTCTGTTATTTCGTGAAGTTTCATGGTGTGATAGAGAGAAACAGCACAGACAGGCCTAAAGGTCTCACAAATTTCTGTGCTGCTATATTCAAACTTACTGAGCTTCCAGTTTCTTTATTACTTTCTGCGTCAGGTCATAACGGTCGTTCATGTAAAGCAGCATAAGCTGCGTTGAGCGGTCAATAACAAAATCATACCCGCCTTCCTTGGCAACATCCTGTATGGCTTTAAATACCCTGTCCTGCACGGGTTTCATAAGCTCGGTCTGCTTCTGGAAATACTCGCCTGATTCACCGAATTTGTTCTGCTTAAAATCAGTTATCTTCTGATCCTGCAGTTTTATTTCTTCTTCTTTTTGCTGCTTAATTTTTTCGGTAAGGATAAGTTTTTTCTTATCGTAATCATCTTTCATAATTAACAGACTGTCGTTGAGCGACTGCAGCTCAAGCTTCCATTTCTGCACCATGTTATCCAGGTTCGTCTGCGCGTCTCGCGCATCCTGCAGTGATTCAAGTATTACTTTGGAATCAACATAGCCTATTTTTTGCTGGCCGTAAGCTGAGCCTGCAATTAAAATAAGAGCGAATATTACGGCAAATGATAGTTTCATCGCTTTAGTATTAGTTTCTGGGAAAATGATCGAATTAAAGCGTATAAT